>CANDKL010000109.1 GCA_947385255.1 uncultured Roseburia sp.
TTGAACCGTTATGCGCAGCATGGTCAAAAAGCTTTGAGACATTCCAAAAGTTTTAAAACTTTTGTTGACGAACGCAAAAACGTACGTTAAAATAAGGTTGAAAGGAGATGATAGCATGACTGCTATAAGCGTAACAAAAGCAAGAGAAAATATATACCAGATACTATCTGATGTGAATAAAAATAGCCAGCCAATTACGATTACGAATAACCGTGGGAAAAATGGCGTTCTTATATCGGAAGATGACTGGAATGCCATTCAGGAATCATTGTATTTAAATTCTATACCTGGAGTAGTGGAAAGTATTTTTAAAGCAGGAGAAGAAACGCTGGAAGAATGCATTGTATATAATCAGGACGAGGAATGGTAAATGTATATAATCAGGTTCAGCAAACAGGCAGATAAAGATAAAAAGCTGCTAAAAAGAGCGGGTTTGGAATCAAAAGCAAAAAGCTTATTAAATATTATGATGATGAACCCTTTTCAGAATCCGCCACCATATGAGGGATTGGTTGGAAATCTAAAAGGGTATTATTCCAGAAGGATTAATATACAGCATAGATTGGTTTATCAGGTATTTAGTGAGCCGGTTGTTATTAGTGGAATAGAATATGAGGGAACGATAAAAATTGTCCGTATGTGGACGCATTACGAATGATTAAAGTAAAAATATCTGATAACACGACTTTACAACTTTTATAGATGATACCCTTGCCGTTGAAGGCCCCGTCCTGGGCTTCCTGCGCATCCTCCGGGTTTGCCTCTTTCCGGCTGTCATACAGTATCAGGTTCTCCAGATCCGTTTCGCTGTAGCGGTTTTTCACACGGAGGATGTCAATCGCTTTGTTTTTCGCAATCGTAATACACAAGCCCGTCATCTCGGAGTCTTTTAGATGCGCGTACCGCTCAAAGCCCTCTGCCAGGGCCAGGAATGCTTCGTGCACCGCATTTTCCCCGTTGGCCTGCTGTTTTAGGATACCGATTACGACATGGTACATTTTCAGATGGTTCTCCTCATAGATTTTCTGGAAGCGGTCGCGATCCTGCTCAGTTTCCAGCATTGAAAGGTATAACAATTCGCTCTCCCTCCCCACATTCGTTTCTTTTCTCTGATTTTGTAAAATTACAGTGCTGTCCATATGCATGTTCCTTTTTTTTGAAAAATTTCTTTTTTTACTTTTTGTGCCCAGTATATCATATATTTTTGCCTTTCTGTTAAGGAAACCTTCTTCGTCCGGCAGACGGGACAGCTCATAGCTTAAGAGCTTTCCCATCAGCTCTCCTATCCTGCGGTCGTCCCTGCTCCTTTTGCCCTTCATTTGTTACCTCCCTTCCGGATGTTCGCTGCTTCTGATTTCCATGTGTCTGATCATATAACGTGGCGGTATCTGTTTTTTCTACCGGTTTTTTTAAATTTTTTTTCGAACTGTCGGAAATAGTCCTCTGAACAGACATTTTACAACGACCGGATTCAGAAAAATGGATTGATTTTACCTGCTTTTTTCGGTACAATAGCTTTAACCGTTACAAAAAACATGGAGGTCTGTATGTTAGAGTTACTAAAAGCAATTTTTTTCGGAATCGTGGAGGGCATTACGGAATGGCTTCCCATCAGCAGCACCGGGCATTTGATCCTGTTGAATGAATTTATTCGTCTGGATGTATCGGAGGAATTTTTCAGCATGTTCGAGGTCGTCATTCAGCTCGGTGCGATTTTTGCGGTGGTGGTGCTGTTCTGGAAGGAGATCTGGCCGTTTTCTGCAAAGGAGAAATATTTTATCCGGCAGGATACGTTTGTCATGTGGTTTAAAATCGCGGTGGCCTGTATTCCGGCGGCGGCTTTGGAGCTTTTGTTTGGGGATGTGATTGAGGAACTGTTCTATAACTATTTTGTCATCGCGCTGGCGCTGATTCTTTTCGGCATTGCGTTTATCTGGATTGAAAACAGAAACCGTACGAAGCGGCCGAAGATGGATTCCATTGCGGAAATTACCTGGATGACGGCGTTCTGGATCGGTATGTTTCAGCTGATTGCAGCGGTATTTCCGGGCACGAGCCGTTCGGGAGCGACGATATTAGGGGGGATCCTTTTAGGGGTGTCGAGAGGGGTGGCGGCAGAGTTTACCTTTTTTCTGGCAATCCCGGTGATGTTTGGCGCAAGCCTGATCAAGCTGTTAAAGTTTGGATTTACGTTTACCTCGTCGGAGCTTGTGATCCTGCTTGCGGGAATGGTGACGGCGTTTTTGGTATCGATCGCGGTTATTCGGTTTTTGATGGGGTATATTAAAAAGCATGATTTTAAGGTGTTTGGCTGGTACCGGATTGTGCTTGGGGTGCTGGTGCTTATTTATTTTACATGGATAGCAGGGGTTTAAAGAGAGGAGATACGTATGAAACCAATTTTACCGGAATCAAGGTATCATCTGATACCGCTTGATGAAATCAGCGGCTATAAGGTAAGGCCGGGGATTTTTGAAATCAATGGGGCGACGGCGATCCCCGGCGGGGTGAATTTTACAATTCATTCCAACCAGGCGACGTGCTGTGAGCTGCTGTTGTACCGCAGGACGGAGCATGAGCCGTATGCGGTGATTCCGTTCCCGGAAAATTACCGGGTCGGGAATGTGTATTCGATGATTGTGTTTGGGCTGCAGATTGAGGAGTTTGAGTATGCGTACCGCGTGGACGGGCCGCACGATCCGAAGAACGGGCTGATTTTTAACCGGGATAATGTGCTTTTGGATCCGTATGCGAAGGCGGTGACCGGGCAGAGCGTCTGGGGGCGGCGCGTGGCGTCCGCAAAGAACCCGTACCATGCAAGGGTGGTCAGGGACGACTTTGACTGGGAGGACGCGAAGCCGCTTTTAACGCCTTTGGAGGATACGGTGATTTATGAAATGCATGTGCGGGGATTTACAAAGGACGCGTCTTCGGGCGTGCGAAGCCCAGGTACGTTTGAGGGCATTATTGAGAAGATCCCGTACCTTTTGGAGCTTGGCGTGACGGCGGTGGAGCTGATGCCGATTTTTGAATTTGACGAGATGAAGGATTTCAGGGAGCATGGCGGAACGCAGCTTTTGGATTACTGGGGCTATAATACGGTCAGCTTTTTTGCGCCGAATACCAGCTATGCGTCGAAGGTGGAGTACAACCAGGAGGGCAATGAGCTAAAGCATCTGATTAAGAAGCTGCATGAGAACGGGCTGGAAATTTACCTGGACGTGGTATTTAACCATACGGCGGAGGGCAATGAGAACGGGCCTGTGATTTCGTTTAAGGGGCTTGACAACCAGATTTATTATATTCTGACGCCGGACGGCTATTATTATAATTTCAGCGGCTGCGGCAATACCTTAAACTGCAACCATCCGATTGTGCAGCAGATGATTTTGGAGTGCCTGCGTTACTGGGTGATTACATACCGGATTGACGGCTTCCGGTTCGACCTTGCCAGTATTTTGGGGCGCAATGAGGACGGGTCGCCGATGAGCAAGCCGCCGCTTTTGCAGTCTTTGGCGTTTGACCCGATTTTGGGGAATGTGAAGCTGATTGCGGAGGCCTGGGACGCCGGCGGGCTTTACCAGGTGGGCGATTTCCCGTCCTGGAACCGCTGGGTGGAGTGGAACGGGCGGTACCGGGATGATTTGCGGTCGTTTTTGAAAGGGGACAACGGCAAGGCGGGGCTTGCGGTAACGCGGATTTTCGGCTCGGAGGATTTGTATGAGGACCGGGTGGGATGTAAGGCTTCCGTGAATTTTATTACCTGCCACGACGGGTTTACGCTTTATGATTTGTATGCGTATAATGAGAAACACAACGAGGCGAACGGCTGGGACAATACGGACGGGGCGAATGACAATGCAAGCTGGAACTGCGGCGCGGAAGGAAAGACGGATAACCCGGAGATTAACCGCCTGCGTATGCGCATGGTGAAGAATGCGGCGGCCGTACTGTTTTTAAGCCGCGGAATCCCGATGTTTTTGGCGGGGGATGAGTTTGGCAATACGCAGTTTGGGAATAATAACCCGTACTGCCAGGACAATATTATTTCGTGGCTGGACTGGGGGCTTTTGAAAGAGAACCGGGGCCTGTTTGAGTTTTTCAAATACATGATTGCGTTCCGCAGGCAGCACGATCCGGTGCGTATGCATACGGCTGCATGCAGCTTTGGGTTCCCGGAGCTAAGCGCCCATGATGTCACTGCCTGGGAGACGAATTTTTCCGCAGACGCCCATTATGTCGGGATTATGTATGCCGGGCGTACGAATGGGGAGGACGATTGCGTGTACTTAGCAATCAATACGTACTGGGAGGCACTGACGCTGCGTCTGCCGAAGCTGCCGCTTGGCGCATGCTGGTATCAGGCGGTGGATACGTTTGAGGAGGAAAGCGTTGCCCGCAGGGCGGTAAAGTCGGAGGAGGAGATTTGGATCCGGGAGCGGTCGGTGATGGTGTTTGAAGAGGGGAAGGTTTATGAATAAGCAGCGCCAGGTACATGAGTTTGGGCCTTGTTATGACGCGGAATCAAGGATTTTGATTCTGGGGAGCTTTCCGTCGGTGAAGTCGAGGGAAGAGGGGTTTTATTACGGGCATCCGATGAACCGGTTCTGGAAGCTTTTGGCGCTTTTATATGGGGAGGAGGCGCCGGACGGGATCCCTAAGAAGAAGGCGTTTTTGAAACGGCATCGGATTGCGCTTTGGGATGTGATTGCAAGCTGTGAGATTGCGGGTTCGAGCGACAGCAGCATTGGGGATGTTGTGGTGAATGACGTTGGGAGGATTTTAAAGGAGGCCGGGATAAAGGCGGTTTATGCGAATGGGAAGAAGGCGGAGAGCTTGTACAAAAAGTATTTGGAGCCGGCGACGGGGGTGAAGGCAGTGGGGCTTCCTTCTACGAGCCCGGCAAATGCGGCGTTTTCTTTGGAGCGGCTTCGGGAGGAGTGGGGGAGGATTGTGGATGAATAAGGAGAAATTCAAATGTACGATGAACTGACGCAGAAGGATATACAGAAAATGCAGGAGGAGATTGAGTACCGTAAGCTGGTGGTGCGCAAGGAAGCCATTGAGGCTGTAAAGGAGGCCAGGGCGCATGGGGATTTGAGTGAGAATTTTGAGTACCATGCGGCGAAGAAGGATAAAAACCAGAACGAAAGCCGGATCCGGTACTTAGAGCGTATGATTAAGACGGCAAAGGTGGTATCCGACGAATCGAAGGAGGACGAGGTAGGGCTGAACAATACGGTAGAGCTTTATTTTGAGGAGGACGACGAAACGGAGGAATTTACCATTGTGACGACTGTGCGCGGGGACTCCTTAAAGGGCCTGATCAGTACGGAGTCGCCGATTGGCAAAGCGGTGTTTGGGCACAAGGCGGGCGATCGGGTGAAGGTGCAGGTGAATCCGGCGTACAGCTATTATGTTGTGATTCGCTCAATTGGAAAACAGGTGGATGACGATGCGATCCGCATCCGGAAATTCTAACCGCAGCAGGCTTCTTACGGCGGCGGGCCTGCTTCTGACAGGAATTGCCGCAGTCCGGCTGTGCGGGATTGGCATAGCATACAGGAGCGGGCCGGCGTTTTATCAGAAGCTTGCGCAGGCCGTCCGGATGGATGCAGACACGGAGGCGGGCAAAGCGCCGGCCGGAGCCGTCAGTGACGGGCTGCCGGAGCCTTCCGGCGGAGCAGAGGAGAGCGGCGTGGAAATCGATTTTTCATATCTAAAGGAGATGAATCCGGATATTGTCGGTTGGCTGCTGTTTGATTCCGGCGAAATCAGCTATCCGGTTTTACAGGGGGCAGATAATACGGAATACCTGGATACGATGGCGGACGGCGCCAAAAACGATGCGGGAAGTATTTTCATAGACGCTTTGTGCGGGGCAGATTTTGAGGATATGCATACGATTTTGTACGGGCATAACCGGAGGGATCGGACGATGTTCGGCAGGCTGAAGCTGTATGCAACCGATCCTTCTTATTATAAGGAAAACCGTTTCTTTACGATTTATACGCAAAAGGACGCATTTCGCTATGAGGTTTTTGCATGGTATGAGGCGGCAGAGGACGATGCGGTATATCAGGTGAGATTTGCGGCAGATAACGCATTTGCGGAATTTGCGGCGCAGATGAAAAAAAGGAGCTATCAGGATACAGGAGTTTCTGTGGACGGGACGGATAAGATTGTGACGCTGTCTACCTGTTCTTCATCAGGCAGGCGGTTTCTCGTTCACGCAAAACGGATGGGAGGAGAAGAATGAAACCGGAAGAGCTAAAGCAGGCACTGGCAAGGATGCAGAAGGACACGCAGGAGGGCAGATTAAAATGGCGTATGGAGGTGCAGACAACCGAAGGAAATGAAGAAAAATATACGGTAGAGGAGGAGGGGGAAGCCTGGGTCGTAGACGAATGCTATGTATCCTACGTCTGTGAGTACCGGGGAAAAGAGTTTTGTATGATTACGTATGAAATGATCAAAACCTCCGGTACGCAGGTACGTACCGTAAACTATGTATTTTTACCGCCGCTCGGCGTGCGGCTGTTTTCTCTGCATACGCTGCTGGAGCACAGCATAAAGGCAGATGCTGTTCTGCTCTCGCAGGTGCATGCCCTCTGGGTGCTTTTGATGGAGCTTGTAAAAAAAGAAAACGGACAGGTGGAATGCACCGTTTCACGGGCAGATGTGCAGATTGAAGACGATATCTAAACGGATTTTAAGATGCGTATACGGACGATAAGAGGAGGGATATATGGCAGTGAGGGATTTTACAAACACTATGAAACGCGGCGCGATTTACCGGATACGGGAATTGTGCGCACAGGGAAAGGAGTCTGCTCTTCGGGCGGCAGACGAAACAGAAGCGGCTCTGATAAAACGTTTATCAGAGCTCGCGCTTTATCCGGAGAAGCCGTCATTTCAAACCGTCGGGGAGGATACCGAGGAAACGGAATTTTTCCGGCTGGCGGGGCAGCTTGAAGCAAACGGGGATATCCGGCGGCTGATTACCTGCGGCGGCGTGGACGACGGCAAATCGACGCTGATCGGAAGGATTCTCTACGATACCAGGAGCGAAGAAGAGCAGCAGGAAATCCGTAACAATCCGGTCCTTTTGCGCCGGGACGGCAGCGTAGATTACGCTCTTCTGGCAGGGACTACCGAGGAGGAGGCCAGGCAGGGAATTACCGTGCAGGTTTCCTACAGCACCTTTCACCGGGGCGGCAGCAGCTTTTTGATGGCAGATGTACCCGGGCATGAGGAGTATACGCACAATATGGCCTTTGCCGCAGCGAAGGCGGATACGGCGGTCATCATGGTCGCGGCAAACAAGGGAATCGTAGCGCAGACCAGACGCCATACCCGCATCTGCTATTTTATGGGGATCCGCAGCATGATATTTGCCGTCAACAAAATGGATATGATGTCGTATCAGGCGTCCGTATTCCAGCAGATCGCAGAGGAAATTGTTCAGATGATGGAGGGCTTTTCGGGCTGCATCTGCCAGATTGTCCCGGTCGCCGCAAAGAGCGGAAAAAACATCATAGCGTCCGCTTTAGAAATGCCCTGGTATCACGGCGGAACGCTGATAGACACACTGCAGCAGATCGATATTCCAAAGCCGGAGGAAAAGGAATATTTCTGCATGCCAGTGCAGAGGATCTGCAAATCCAGCCAGATGAAGGGCGCGGTCATAAAAAAACGCGTCATACAGGGGGAGGTGGCCTGCGGAAGCTTAAGCTGCGGAGATGAAATATTTGTTTACCCCACGGCAAAGCGCGCCGCAGTATCCGGTCTGTACTGCCTGGATCAAACGGCGGAATCCGCGCGTGCGGGAGATCCCGTCAGCATTGAGCTCGACCGCGAGCTGGACACTGCGCGCGGCTACATTCTGGCAAGCGGAGATGTTCTAAACGTAACAGACCGCATAGAAGCCGATCTGCTGTGGACGTTTGACAACCGTCTGACGCAGGGAAAGCGCTATCGCCTCCAAATCGGCACCGCCGCGCAGACGGCAGTCGTTACAAAAATCTGTTACCTGGTCGATGTCAACACCGGAGAGCACCGCTACGCCGAATACATCACCAAAAACGAGCTGGCCCGCTGCGAGCTCTGCTTCGCAAAGCAGATCGCCGTCACCTGCGAAAAAGAAAACAGGACGCTTGGGACCTTACGTCTGTACGATAGAGAAACCGGCGCACTGGCCGCCTATGGGAATATCATCCATACGATTTCCGAGGAAGCCTTAAATCGCGACAGCAAAGCCGTCACAGCCGGCGAGCGCGAATCCTGTCTTGGGCAGAAAGCCGGAATGATCCTGTTTGGCCGGAAGGAACAGGAACAAAAATCCATAAACTACATAGAACACGATCTGCTGCGCATGGGCTTTCATACCATTCAGACAGAACTGCAGGAATCAGACGAAAAAGAGCTGCGGCATATCCGGAAGCTGCTGGACGCAGGGCTGATTGTACTGCTTGCGGCAAATGCGCCGGAGCAAAAGAGCGCGGAAGGGCTTTTGAAGGAAAAAGAACGTATTTTCAATTGCAGGAATTGTGAAATGGGGGATGAAATCGGACACACCTTAAAGCGCGTCCGGGAGTGGGCGTCAGAGCTGATATAAATTCGGCAGCCTTGCCGCGGCGTGCCGCAGCAGGGTCGACTGCACGCAAAAAAAGAATGCAGCCCGACGGCTGCATTCCTAAGGGGAGAGTTTATGAAAAAGTTTTATTTGCTATCAAATGAAGTAATGAGTGGGGGAACTTCATTTGATGAATTTAGTATATCCATAAAATGTGTTCATTTAGTGTCCGGAAAATGAAAGGTTTATGAAGAAATTCTAAATATAAAGTTATTTTTCATGGGTAAAGGTTTGGGGTATCAAAATTCCAGGCTGTCTGAATTCAAAAGAAAATACTTCATTCCCATGATGACAAAGCCTTCTTCATTTCTCCAAGGTTTTGCCGTTCCGCCTACAATCACTATTTTCTTAAAGGAATCCGGAATATTACGCAGAGAATGAAATTCCTGCGCCTGCTTTTCCTTTGATGTCATATCATAGGCTACCTGAATATAATATCTCTGGCTTCCCTGATTCACGACAAAATCAACCTCAAGCTGCCTGCGTATACGTTTTCCCTCCTGATCTTTTCCATACATATCTACAATGCCTGTATCAACATTATATCCGCGAATCAGCAATTCGTTATAAACGATATTCTCCATAATATGAGTCGGTTCCTGCTGGCGGAAGTTCAATCTTGCATTTCTAAGACCTATATCAGTAAAATAATACTTTAAATTCGCACCAACATATTTTCTTCCTTTAATATCATAAC
>CANDKL010000110.1 GCA_947385255.1 uncultured Roseburia sp.
GTTTAAATAATTTGCGCGTATTCTCTATCATGGACGTAAGCTTCCATGAATATTTTGGGTTTACGGACGGGGAAGTGAAGGATATGCTTAAATATTACGGGCTGACGGAAAGCTATGATGTCATAAAGGACTGGTATGATGGGTATTGCTTTGGGAACAGGGAGGTTTATTGCCCGTGGGATGTGATAAATTACTGCTATGATTTGCGTGCAGACAGCGGGAAAAAGCCGCAGAACTACTGGTCGAATACCAGCGGAAACGACGTGGTAAGGCGCTTTATCCGGCAGGCCGATACGGCCCTTATCAAACGGGAAATCGAACAGCTGGTAGCCGGGGAAACAGTTGCAAAAGAGATTCATCCGGAGCTGACCTAACGGGATATGTACCGCTCTGTCGACAACCTCTTTAGCGTCCTGTTCGCCACCGGCTACCTGACCAAACGGGGAGAATCGGACGGAAAAACGGTAAACCTTGCAATCCCCAACCGTGAAATCCGTGAAATCTATACGGAGCAGATCATGGCCTATTTCAAAGAAGGCGTAAAAGAAAACCAGGAAACTCTAAAATCTTTTTGCAAAGCATTAGAAAGCGGGAATGCGGAGGATGTGGAGAGATATTTCCAGGAATACCTGAAAAAAACCATCAGCATCCGCGATACCTTTGTAAGGAAGCATTTAAAAGAAACACCCTCCGGGTATTCCTCTATGCCATTCGGCAATCATAAGGTAAATTTTTACCACGGAATCTTAATCGGCATCTTAGGCTATCTGGACGGCTGGTTCATTTCCTCTAACAGAGAAGCCGGGGACGGCTACAGTGATATCGTGCTGGAATCTGCGGACGGCGAAGCGGGGATTGTTATCGAAGTGAAATACGCACACGACGGCGACCTGGAAAAAGGATGCCTTGAGGCGATAGGACAGATTGCAAACAATCATTATGATGAAGAATTATATGACGAAGGGATGGAAACGATTTTAAAATACGGGATTGCATGTTATAAAAAGCGTTGTAAAGTGCGAGCAGAGGGAATGACAAGTGGCGAAATTGCAAAAATTGTTACAGTGAAAGAAAACAGCGGCAAAGAGGGTGAAGAAATTGACAGAAAACAGAAAAAAGAAGCTCCCGATTGGAATAGAGGATTTTGAAAAGCTGCGCCAGGATGAATTTTACTACGCTGACAAGACGGGCTTGATCCGGGATCTGCTGGAAAACTGGGGAGAGGTAAACCTGTTCACAAGGCCGAGGCGTTTTGGGAAATCTTTAAATATGAGTATGCTGAAGCATTTTTTCGATGTAGACGGAAACCATGAGATTTTTAGGGGGCTTGCAATCGCGGAGGAAACAGAGCTATGTAAGATGTATATGGGCAAATATCCGGTAATCCTTATTTCGTTAAAGGAAGTTGACGGGCTGACGTTTGAATATGCGAGGGCTGCGCTTTGTATGGAGATTGGGTTTGAAGCCCTGCGTTTTTCTTTTTTAAAAGAAAGCGACGGGCTAAACGAAGAAGAAAAGGAAATGTACCGTAAGCTGATAAAAATAGGAGAGGCCGGAGAGGGCAATTTTGTCATGGATGATTTTGTATTGAGAGGAAGCCTGAGCGTGCTTGTCCGATTGCTCCATAAACATTATGGGCAGAAGGCCATCCTTCTGATAGACGAGTATGACGTGCCGTTGGCAAAAGCGTTTGACCATGGTTATTATGATGAAATGATGGATCTGATCCGAAGGCTGTTCGGCCAGGCGTTAAAAACCAACCCGGGCCTGAAATTTGCCGTGCTGACCGGCTGCATGCGTATCTCTAAGGAGAGCATCTTTACAGGATTAAACAACTTACGCGTATTCTCCGTCATGGACGTAAGCTTCCATGAATATTTCGGCTTTACCGACAGCGAAGTGAAAGGCATGCTGGAATATTACGGCTTAATGGAGAATTACCCTGTCATAAAGGACTGGTACGACGGGTATCAGTTCGGGAATGTAGAAGTTTACTGCCCCTGGGATGTCATTAATTATTGTTATGATCTGCGTGCAGACAGCGGGAAAAAGCCGCAGAACTACTGGTCGAATACCAGCGGAAACGACGTGGTAAGGCGTTTTATCCGGCAGGCAGATACTGCTCTTATCAAACGGGAAATTGAGCAGCTGGTGGCCGGGGAAACGGTTGCAAAGGAGATCCATCCGGAGCTGACCTACCGGGATATATACCGCTCTGTCGACAACCTTTTTAGCGTCCTGTTCGCTACCGGCTACCTGACCAAACGGGGGGAATCGGACGGAAAAACAGTAAACCTTGCGATCCCCAACCGTGAAATCCGTGAAATCTATACGGAGCAGATCATGTCCTATTTCGAAGATAGTGTAAAAGAAAACCGGGAAACATTGAACCATTTTTGCAAAGCGTTAGAAAGCGGGAATGAGGAAGGTGTGGTGGGTTATTTCCAGGAATACCTGAAAAAAACCATCAGCATCCGTGATACCTTTGTAAGGAAGCATTTAAAGGAGAATTTCTACCATGGAATCTTAATCGGTATCTTAGGCTGCCTGGACGGCTGGATTATTTCCTCTAACAAAGAAGCCGGAGATGGCTACAGCGATATCGTACTGGAATCCGCGGACGGCGGAGCGGGTATCATCATTGAGGTGAAATACGCGCATGACGGCGATCTGGAAAAAGGCTGCAAAGAAGCGGTGGAACAAATCGCAAAGAACAATTATGAGGAAGGATTGTATGGGGAAGAGGTCGAAAAGGTCTTGAAATACGGGATAGCGTGCTATAAAAAACGCTGTAAGGTGCAGGTGGTGTAAACAAAAACTGTTCGGATGCTGCCGTTGGCGGCGGGGAAATGTTTGCTGTAAGTATTTGGGTTTATTCGAAAGCTATGCTCAGATCCGCTCCCTCTTTCGCCTCTGAGCTGGCCGTCGATGAAGCCAATAAATACGTCAAAAAGCATAAGGCATCTTGTGCAATTGATGCTGATGCTGATGGGGAATTGTTTTTCCAAAAGAGACGCCCAGAGCAGAATTCCCTTCAGTCCTCTGACGTGCTTACGCTCCTAAAAAACGCAGCGGAAGTGTTCCAGAGGCGAAAGAGGAATCGGATCTGAGCGTGACTATTGAATAAACCCAAATACTTACAACAAACATTTCCCCACCTCTGAAAAGTAACAAAAATCATGCGTTTACTGTGAGAAAAGTGAAAATGAATATTGCAAAGCAGGGCTGCATATGCTATATTGCTAGTAGGCAAAAAGTGGTTATAAGTCCATCCGGACGAAGAACGAAGCCCCGAACCGTGTTCCAGCACAGTCCGGGGCTTCTTCTTTTCTTTTTACGGCGGCAAAGCACCCGCGCAACTATATCATATCCGGCGTAAGGCCGCAGACCCTGTTGTCTGAAAAAGAAAACCCGGAAGGGTGTCATAGAAAAAATAAAAAATGGAGGAGAAAAGCATGGAAAAAGGAAAATGGAAGAAGGAAAAGAAAGGCATGCTGTTTGGCTTATCAGCCGCGGCAGTATTTGCGGCAGGGCTTGCCGTACTTGGAACTTACAAAAACCAGGGCGGGGGCAATGAAGAAGCGCTGCGGATGCAGGAAGAAGTAAAGGAGCAGACAAAAGAGGAAAAGCTGGATGAGTTAAACCGGAACGAAGGGCTTTACAGCGAGGATTCCATCGTACTTGCAGATACGGACAAGGATCAGGCCGAGGCGATCGCAGGGGAACTGGGCGCAAGGGTGCGTATGACAAAACAGGGGGATTATGCCGCGCTGTACCTGCTGGAGGGGATGACGATCCGGCAGGTGTATGAAAGCGAATCCTACCGTGCGTATCTGTCGGAAATGTCCCCGGACTATTATGTCAGCGTGGATGCGGTGGATGCCAGGGGAAAAGAGCTGTTTACCAGGCGGCCAGATTATGAGGTGGACGACGCAGAGTACGGCAGCCAGGAGTATCTGGATTACATCAACCTGCAGGATGCCTGGGACACAAGCCGGGGCGGCAATGTGACGGTTGCCGTGATCGATACCGGCATTGATACGGACAATGCGGAATTTGCAGGCAGGATCAGCGAATGGTCTTATAATGCTTCGGCGGATCAGGTCGTGAAGGACTACGATCGGTCGATCATCGAAGATGAACAGGGGCACGGCACGGCCGTTACGGGCGTACTGGCGGCGGCGATGAATAACGGCATGGGGATTGCCGGGCTTGCACCGGAGGCAGAGCTTTTGGTGATTAAGTGCGAATGCGATGCAAGCGGCAGGTTCACCAGGGGATCGGATCTGGTGTTCGGGCTTGCGTATGCAATCGAGCGGGATGTGGATGTCGTAAATATGTCGTTTGGCACAACGGAAAATGTATTTGGAAAATATACGAAGCTTGCGGCAGACAGCGATATTATCTGCGTGGCCGCAGCGGGGAACGATGCGAGCAGCCTGCCGAATTATCCGGCGGCGGATGAGTATGTCATCGGCGTCGGCGCATTGGATACCGGCGACTGGAGCTTGGCGTCGTATTCCAATTTCGGCAACAATGCGGAGGTGCTTGCGCCCGGTACGGTATATACGACTGCGCCTGGCGGCGGGTACCAGTATGCAACGGGCACGTCTCTTTCGAGCCCGCTTGTGGCGGCTTCCATCGCATTGTACTGCACGCAGGAGCCTCATGCGGAATTTACGGAGGTACAGGAGCTTTTGCGGGCGGCCTCCACGGATCTGGGGTCGATTGGGGAGGACTGGTACTGCGGGTTCGGAAATTTGGATATTTATGCGTTTTTGTGCGAGGAAAAGGGGACGATTACCTATGATATGCTGACGGATGAAATCGAAGGGCAGACGCAGGTATTTGTCAAAGGCCACACCGTGCAGTATATGCCGGAGCCGGAGCGGGAAAACGTGGTGTTTGACGGCTGGTATTATGACAGGGAATGCACGGATGAGGTGGAGTATTATGAAGACGTGTTCCACGGGGATTTGACGCTGTTTGCAAAGTGGATCAACGAGGATGAGGGATCGGCGTATCTTTATACAACCTTACAGGACGGGACGGTGGAGATCCAGAGCTATACCGGGAAACGGCGTTATTTAACCGTGCCGCAGACCGTGGAAGGCAAGACCGTTACGAGCATCGGGGAGGATGCGTTTGCAGGTAATGCGAGATTGCGCTCGGTGACGCTTCCCGCAACCATTACAAAGATTGGAGGAAGGGCGTTTTGTAACTGTACGCAGCTTCGGAGTATGGATATTCCGGAGCAGGTGGCAAGTATCGGGGAAAGTGCGTTTTACGGCTGCGCCAGGCTGTCCGGCGTCGGGATTGCAAAAAACGGCGCCCTGACGGAAATCGGCAGCAATGCGTTTGCGCAGTGCGGGATTGCGGCATTTGATATACCGGCAAATCTGCGCTCGCTTGGGAGCGGCGTGTTTTTGGGAAGCGCCTCCCTGGGGACAGTGCGTGTGGAAGACGGTAATCTTGCGGCGCTGCCGATGGGGGCTTTTAGTAACTGTTTTATGTTAGCGGATATAACGATTCCGGCATCTGTGCGGACAGTGGATGGAAACTGTTTTGCGTATTCCGGTCTGCAGTCGGTTGTGTTCCAGGAGGGATCTATGCTGGAAACGATAGGTCAGTCTGCGTTTTTATATTGCCCATTAAAAGGAATTGAGATCCCTGCAAATACCAGATCCATTGACTGGTATGCATTTGGCGAATGTGCACAGTTAGGAGAGCTTACGTTTGAAGCGGGCAGCAGGCTGGAATCTATTGGACAGCAGGCATTTTTAAGCTGCCGCGCACTGTCTGGGGTTTCATTCCCGGATAGCTTATCGTCGGTAGGACAGCAGGCATTTTTCCAGTCGGGGCTTGTGGAGCTTGGCATTGGGGCGGGGCTTACGGAGATCGGGGAGTTTGCGTTTTCAAACTGCAGCTCTATGTCTACGCCGAAGCTGCCGGAGGGCCTGGAAATGATTGGGGGGAATGCGTTTGAGTACTGCCCGGAGATGGAAACGGGGCTTTTGATCCCGAAACAGGTAAAGAATGTTGGGCGGTTTGCTTTTTTAACGATTTTAACCTGACGGATATCCGGGTGGAGGCGGAGAGCGTGCTGTCCCGGTTTGGATACGGCGCGTTCGGCTACTGCGGGATACAGGATTTTACGGTGACGGGGAGCGTTGCGACAATGGGGCAGGAGGTTTTTACCGGATGTAAAAACCTGCTGACTGTGACGTTTGAGGCGGATAGCAGGCTGACAAACCTGGCGGCCTGGACGTTTGAGGGGGCCGAAGAGCTAAGAAGGGTGACGTTTGAGGAAAACAGCGGGCTTGCGGTGATTGAAGCCAGGGCGTTCCAGGGGCTTGACAAGCTGGAACAGGCGGATTTTACAGCCTGCGCCAATCTGGGGAAGGTTGGGAATTATGCGTTTATCCAGTGCGGGAGCTTAGCGCAGATCCGTCTTCCGGGCTCGACGGCGGAAATCGGCCGGTATGCGTTCCAGGGCTGCGCGTCGCTTTCCAGGGTGGATATCCCGAAGAAGGTGTCCTTTGTCGGGCGCTATGCGTTTATGGGGACGGGGAATGTGAATGTTTACTTCCAGTCGTCTATCATGCCGACGGATGTGGAGGAGAATTGGGATTATGACGTGGCCGGGTATTATATGGGCGTGCAGGATATCCTGCAAAGCGGCGACTGGGAATATGCGCTGACGGATGAGGGTACGGCAAGCGTGATTGCGTACCGGGGTTCGGAGGAAACGATTGTGCTGGATCAGTTGGACGGCCATGCGGTCGTGTCGGTTGGCGGCGGAGCATTTCAGGGGAATCGTCAAGGCTTGCGGAAATCGGGCGTTATGCGTTTGCGCAGTCGGCTTTGGAAACGGTTGTTTTTCCGGAGGGTTTGAGTAAGATTGATTATTATGCGTTTGCGGAGACGGAAAATTTAGGGAGCGTTACGTTTGGGACGGGAGCGGAGCTGGTTTTAAATGGGAATGCGTTTTACCGTTCGGGGCTTACCGGGGTGTCGATCCCGGCAAATGTGGACTATATCGGGGAATTGTGCTTTACCGGGTGCGATAACCTGACGGAAATTAATGTGGATGCGGGGAATGTGAAGTATGCTTCGGAGGACGGCGTTTTATTGGATAAGGCAAAGAAGCGGCTGATTACCTGCCCGGCTGGGAAGACGGGGAGCTATGATGTGGCAAATACCGTGACGACGCTGGCGTTTGGGGCGTTTGAGGAATCGAAGTTGAGCGCTGTCCGGATGGCGGAGGACAGCCAACTGGGTACGATTGGGTACCGGGCGTTTTATGGGTGTGCGAATCTGGAGAGTATGGATATTCCGGACAGCGTGCAGAGTATTGATAATTATGCGTTTGCGGAGTGTGGGAAGCTTGCGGATGTAAATATTTCACAAGACGGGCAGCTAGGAGGGATTTATAAGGGCGCGTTTTATAATTGTAAGGGTTTGGCGTCGATTACGATTCCGGATGCGGTGCAGGAGATTGCGGAATATGCGTTTTATGGGTGCAGTGCGCTTACGGATGTGCCGATTTCGGGGACGAGCCGGCTGAAGGAGATTTATGGGCATGCGTTTGAGTATGCGGGGATTACTTCGCTGGTGATGCCGGAGAGTTTGGAGGAAGTGGGCGAGTATGCGTTTAATGGGGCGAAGCTTGCGAATCTGGTGTTTAATGAAACGATAACGGATGTGGGGGATTATGCGTTTGCGGATTGTGGTCTGGGGGAGGTGACTGTGCTGACGATTCCGGGGTCGGTGGAGTATCTTGGGAAAGGGGCGTTGAAAGGCGTTACGGCACTGGAAGAAATTACAATTCCATTTTTAGGAACATATTTAGGGGACAGAGAAAACGGGAATATGCAGATGTTATTTGAAGTTGGTATGCCGAATACATTGGATAAAGTAGTTTTGTTAAGAGAAACTATAGTCTATAGTGGATCGTTTTCAAATGACTCTCATATAGAATCAGTAATATTGCCAGAAGGGATAATAGACATAGAAGGTTATGCGTTTGCTTATTCTCCGCTTGAAGAAATTAATTTTCCGAAAACAATAAAATCAATAGATGATAATGCCTTTATGAATACAAATTTGAAAGAGGCAGCACTTCCGGATGGAGTTGAAACTCTGGGAAAAGAATGTTTTTTTAATACGGATTTAAAAGATATTTCTTTTCCAGATTCTCTTGTTTTTATTGGAAGAGGATGTTTTGCAGGTACACAGCTTTCGCGGGTTAAGATATCTAAAAATATAAATCAAATAGGAGAGGGAGCTTTTTCTAATTGTGCGCGATTAGAATACATAGAAGTTGATGGAGAAAATGAAAAATATACATCTGTCAATGGAATATTATATAATAGTGATTGTACAAAATTATTAGTAGTTCCATGTATGATATATGGTGATATAACTTTTCCATATTCCAGACACAGTTATTGAGATTGGAGAGGAATGTTTTTCGGAAAGTTCTGTCAGAAAAATGACCATTGGAAAAGGAGTAAAAAAAATATCGAATAGTGCGTTTGAAAGATGTTATCAATTAAAAGAAATTCAAATTCCGGATACGGTAGAGGAACTGGGATGGGGATGTTTTTTACTTAGTGGTGTTGAAAGTGTAATTTTAGGAAGTGGTATAAAAGAAATACGGGGGACTACTTTTTATGCGTGCCGTGAGCTAAAAAATATTGTTATGGAAGGTGAAATAAACGCTATTTACAATCAGGCATTTCAAGGCACAGGAATAAAAGAAATAGTTATTCCGGATACAGTAGAAATAATTGGAGATCAAGCTTTTTATGGATGTGAATATTTAAAATATGTTTATTTACCAGAGAAGGTTAAAACGATAGGCAGTTTGGCATTTGCAAATTGTGGAGAATTGCAAGCAATTGAAGTCGATGAAGGGAATGCGGTATTTTCCAGCCGGGATGGAATACTATATAATTTGGATTTTACAGAAATATTTGCAGTACCGGGTAAAATTGGACCATCAATTGTGATTCCAGATGGGATGGTGGAACTAGAAGAGAGCTTGTTTGAAAATTGTAAAAATCTCAAAAGTATTTCTTTACCAGATACCTTAGAGAAAATTGGAGCTCGTTGTTTTCGTGGATGCGAGCAATTATGTGAAATATTTGTTGGAAATAATATAAAGTCTATTGGTAGAGATATACTGGAAAATACAGCATATTACAGGGAAAATTTAAATTGGGAAAATAGTGTATTGTATTTGTCTAAATACGCAATTGAAAAAAAGCAAGAAATTAGGGATCTTAGGATAAAAGAAGGAACGCTGACAATTGCTGCTCAT
>CANDKL010000111.1 GCA_947385255.1 uncultured Roseburia sp.
GGCTCTTTCGTATCTGACGGCTCCGGCTTTATTACATTTGGCTCTTTCGTATCTGACGGCTCCGGCTTTATTACATTTGGCTCTTTCGTATCTGGCTGCTCCGGCTTTGGTACTTGCGGTGTTTCCGGCTCGGCATTCGTGCCGGAAGCTTGTATGGGAGTTTGCATTTCTTTAGTTTGTGTTTCCGTGGTGTCGGCAGGTTTTTGGGGCAGGTTCGGGCGCTGACCCTCATCGGTACTGTCGTTTTTATTGCCGGATCCGGCATTGTTCTCGTTTCCTCCCGCACCGCCCAGCTCCGGCAGGCGGATGGGCAGATCATAACTGTCCGGCCATGCAAGGACTAGCTGCTTCCCGTCGTAAACGCCGCCTTCTATTTTCAGTCCGATGAAAAAGGGCACGGGATCTCCGCCGTCCATTTGTGCCAGATAGGAACGGTACGGCTCCGACTCGTTGTCCAGCACCAACGTGTAGCCGCTGTTTTTGAGGCAGGGCTGAGCATTCACTGCATCGAGAAACGGGCGTTCAGGCAGCGACGACCACTGTGCAGCACCGTCTGAGCATACATATGCCTGAATCGAGACTGCTCCGGTGGGTTTTAAATGAAATGCCACTTCAAGCCCTTCTCTCTCTTCCGACAACACACCCGAAGGTACTTCGTCCCTTGCCACAACATTTAAAACCAGATTGATTTCGTCCGATACTCCGGGCGCATCTATGCCAAGCGCCTCCTCCATCTGAAAAATGCCAAGCGGAGTATGAAGCAATGTACCCGCCGGAATAGAGACTGCTTCGGCAGCATCCGGAATGTTCACACACTCGCCCGGAACGAGGGAAGGAATCGACAGGGGTTTCCAGGTAATCGGACAGTCTACGACCCCGTTTGCAAAAGCATTTCCTCCGATCTGAAGCGAGACTTCAACCGGAAGCGTGTCCGGCAGATATGCGGCTATTTCTTCCGGTGCTGCGTCCTCGCTTACGGTAATCTGATATCTGCCGAAGTAGCGGAACGGATTCATTTCCCGGGCACGCACGGAGTAGTCAAAGATAGCGGATACACTGATTTCCTCCGGAAGCGGCTGCGGACTGCCTCGGTCAATGACGGCCGTCTGGGTCTCATAGCTTGTTTCATTTTCCCTTGTAATGCACAATTTTAAATAGAACAAATCCAATTCTCCCGCGAGATAGCTTTTCAGCGGCTCAGAGTTGGAATAAAGGCAGAGCTGGTTTTGCAGATTTTCATTTTCCGACGCACTCTCTGCCTCCGGGTCATGCATGGGCAAATCCCAGCACTCTCCGCAGGGCAGATAGGACTCCCCGTCCAGCGAATACATAGGCTGTACGAGTACCATATCAGACGTGAATTCCGTGAATGTGCCCTTCACAACATACCCCTGAGGCGAATATTCCACACGTGCGGAAAATGCAGGCGGTTCCTCCGGCCCGGCAGACTCATCGCCGGCCTGAGCCGGCTCCTCCGGTACGTCCGGTGTTTTTTCGCCGACCGATGCCAACTCCGGCACTGCAGCATTTTCGTCGGCCGATGCCAACTCCGGCACTGCAGCATTTTCGTCGGCCGGTGCCAACTCCGGCACTGCGACATTTTCGCCGGCCGATGCCAACTCCGGCACTGCGGCATCTTCGCCGGCCGATGTCAACTCCGGCATAGCCGCATTTTCGTCAGCCGATGCCGCAGGCATGCCGACTCCTTCCTCCGCCCTTGCCGGCAGGATTTCCGTAAATATAAGTAGCACTGCGAACGCAGCTAAAAGCATCCGTCTCATTTTCATATGAATACACTCCGTTTTTCCATAGTTCCTATGGTTCCTGCAGTTCCTTATTCTTTTTATCTGAAATACCGTTCGCGCAGTTTCGGCAACCGTCCGCACCAAAAGCGCTTTTTGGGTTTCAGAATGTAGTATAATTTTGATAAAATCTGTAATTTTTACCCGAATGAGAATGAATCATCTATCTGAATTTTAATAAAATTGGACAAAGATGTCAATTGGAAATCCTCACCGTCACCGCATGACATCCGGCCAGTAGTTACAGTTCCCACCGCTCCATTCGCAAAATGCAACTTCGATGCTTTTTCGATGCTTTGCGGCTATTTTTGCTCATAAACCGGCGCTCCCTTTGTCAGCCGCTGTCATGATAAGTCTTTGTGCAAGCACAAACTTATCATGACAGCGGCTGACGAGTGAACTGTAACGGCCAGTAAATCAGCGGTTTCAGGCAAAAGAGAAAGGAAACAGCCCTATGTTAAGAGCAGCATTTTGTGACGATGATCTGAATGTCCTGAAGGAAATGGATATTTTGTTTGAAAAATACTGCGCAGCGCGCACACAGAAAATTGTATACGCAATGTTCCGCAGCCCCCTGGAGGTGCTGGCTGAAATTGACAAAGGAATGCGCTGGGACATTCTTTTTTTGGATATCCTTATGCCGGGGCAGAACGGAATCGAAACGGCAAAGGAGATCAGGCAGCACGATGCGAACGTAAAAATTATTTTTTTGACTTCGACCGCCGAATTTGCTGTGGAATCCTACACGGTCGGCGCATATTTGTACCAGATGAAGCCTGTCTGCGAGGAACGTTTTTTTGAGATGATGGACTCCGTTGCCTCGGCGTGCAAACGGGCGCGGCAGGACAGTCTGCTGCTGTGCGCAAAAAATGGAATCCGCCGTATTGATCTGGAAAAGCTCGAATATTGTGAGGTTATGGGGCGTACTCTGCTCTTTCACCTGGAGGACGGCAAGGTTCTTGAGGGCGGCGGCGGTATGGAGCAGCTCTGTAGATCACTCATACCGTATGGATATTTTTTACGCCCGCACCGTTCTTTCCTGGTCAACATGGAATATATACAAAGCATTTCCTCTAAAACGATTGTGATGAACTGCGGAGCAAATATTCCGATTCCGCACGGAAAGTACTCCACAATTAAGGAAACCTATCTTGCATATGCATTTACTAGAAAGTTGGTATTTATATCATGAGTATCATACATTTTGCCAACCTGTTTTCCGTAGGAGTTTTTGGAATGGTTCTTTCTGCGGAATTTTGCGACATCCGGTGGACTAGGAGAAAGCAGCTGATCATGGCATCTGGTATGGCTGCCATTTTAATGTTTCAAGGCATTATTTATTTTGCAGTTGACGCAGATCTGGCCGAGTATATCTATCCGCTCATCACACATCTGCCGCTGACCTCGGTACTGTGCCTTCTCAACCAAAGAATCCTCTGGCCGGCGATCTCGGTGCTGACCGCATACCTGTGCTGCCAACCGCGCCGCTGGCTGGCGCTCTTGATCGTTGCCCTGTGCGGGAGCAGGCCGTTGCTGCAGGATGTCGTTGAACTGCTCCTGACAGTGCCGATGATTTTGTTTCTGATACACTTTTCCGCCCGTCAGATGCGTACCCTCTCCCACTATCCATGGCAGGAGCAGTGCCAGTTCGGGATGGTTCCTGCACTCTATTACTGCTTCGACTATGCAACGCGTGTCTATACGAATCTGCTTTTGGACGGCCGCCTGGTTGTGACAGAATTTATGCCTTTTGTGTGCAGCGCGGCATATCTGATCTTTTTATACCAGACTTCGGAGGCAGGACGGATACGCGACCGGCTCGAACAGACGCGGGACAGCCTGAATCTGCAGATGACGCAGGCGGTCCGCGAGATTGAAGCACTGCGGGAAATACAGCGGAATACGAGAGCTCACCGCCACGATATGCGTCATCATATGCTGTACATCCTCACATGTATTGAAAATGAAAAAAACGAACAGGCACGGGACTATATCCGTGGAATCTGTTCGGAAATCGACGCGGTTATTGTTGTTCCGTTCTGCAAAAATGAGTCCGTAAATCTGATTTTTTCCGCATTTGCGGATCGCATCAAAACCCATGACATCGAGTTTCATATCAGCGCGGAAATCCCGCAGATGATTCCAATTGCTGAAAATGATCTATGCGTGCTGCTCTCCAATGCTCTGGAAAATGCGATACATGCCTGCCTCCTGGTGAAAAAGAACGGTCTGCCTGCAAAAATTGAGGTGTCGGCATATGAGAGTGCCGGGATACTGTTTTTACAAATCGTTAATTCCTGCAGGGATGATATCCTCTTTCGCCATGGAATTCCGGTTACAAACGACCCGGGACACGGAATCGGCGTACACAGCATCTGTGCGATCGTAAAGCAGTATGGAGGCATGTATGCATTTTCGGCCAGAGACCGCCAGTTTATCCTGCGCGTGTCGCTGTAGAGAGACGGTCGTTTCATGACTTTTTCAGGTCGATTCATGACAGTGTGTACATTTTCGCAGTCGGTTGTGCTACACTATTTGTATCTGCTCAGCACCTCACAGATACGCCCGTAATCCCATGAAAATGTCTGCGCTTCGCTCCCTTTGGTAATGGGGATTGCTCCTTGCAGTCCGTACATTTTTGCAAGGGAAGCACGGTAAACGCCCTATTGTGTGCTGAGCAGTTATACTGAACGTCAGATAAATCTGCCGCTCAGTATAACATGATTCGCACAGCCGCATAAGGAAACATGCCGCTTCGCGGCTGCGTCTGGCGCATTACTCACGTCAGATTTTATGAGCTGTGAGTATATTTATAGCCCCTTACAATTATTCATATGAAAACACATCGGATAAAGCATTGAAAATGGAATTTTTTACGGAGGAATCTTATGGCGGAAATACAGGAATATAAATGTCCGTGCTGCGGCGGCGCGATTGCTTTTGACAGTACGGTGCAGAAAATGAAATGTCCGTACTGTGACACGGAATTTGAGATGGAGACGCTGGCGGGCTACGACAGTGCACTGAAGGACGACCAGCCGAATAAGATGAAGTGGGAAGCCGCCTCGGACGGAAGCTGGCAGGAGGGCGAGGCCGACGGACTGTCTACCTACGTCTGCCAATCCTGCGGCGGCGAGATCGCATGCGATGAGAACACGGCGGCGACCTCCTGTCCGTACTGCGGCAATCCCGTCGTGCTGACGGGACAGCTTGCGGGTGATTTAAAGCCGGATGCGGTCATACCGTTCAAGCTGGACAAAAAGGCGGCAAAGGCAGCGCTTAAGGCTCATTGCGAGGGAAAGCGGCTGCTCCCAAAGGTATTTAAGGATGAAAACCACATTGACAAGATTAAAGGTGTCTACATCCCGTTCTGGCTGTTTGATGCAAAGGCAAATACGAATATGCGCTACCGGGCGACGAAGCTGCGCACATGGAGTGACAATAACTACGACTACACCGAGACGAGTTATTTTTCGGTAAGTCGGGGCGGAAGCATACGTTTTGAAAGGATTCCCGTGGACGGCTCCACGAAAATGCCGGATGATGTGATGGAGTCCCTTGAGCCGTTTCGCTACAAAGATATGGTTGATTTTCAGACAGCGTATCTGGCTGGATATCTGGCGGACAAATACGATGTGGATGCAAAGCAGAGTGAAAAGCGTGCCAACAAGCGCATCAGAAAAAGCGCCCAGGACGCATTTGACGCGACGGTAAAGGGCTATACGACGGTCACGAAGGAGGCGGGGAGCATCCGGCTCACGGATGCAAAGGTACGATATGTACTTTTTCCCGTCTGGCTTTTACATACTACATGGAACGAGGAAAACTATCTGTTTGCGATGAACGGACAGACCGGAAAAATGGTTGGAGATCTGCCAGTTGACAAGGGTGCGTACAAACGCTGGCTGTTTGGGCTGACGGGCATCATAGGAGCCGTACTGTATATAGCCTTCTACCTGCTCTGGCTCTGGGTGCCGTAGCAGTGTAATGTGTCATATGCAGAAACGATGATGCGCAGATGTCTGGCAAGAAGGCAATCAATTTGCTGCGCAAATTGGTTACAAATGGAGGTACGGATCATGAAAAGAAGATTATATGCGTTGATGCTCGCGCTGCTTTTATGCGCCGCTTCGGTTATATCCGCTTCTGCTGCGGATGAAGCCGGCGTAATAGATGAAATAGCCGGAATCGAGGTCGGTGAATTACCCAGGCTGGTGGATGAGGCTGATTTGCTTACGGACGATGAAGAGGCGG
This sequence comes from uncultured Roseburia sp., assembly GCA_947385255.1. GTDB lineage: Bacteria > Bacillota > Clostridia > Lachnospirales > Lachnospiraceae > Roseburia_B. Next base: position 6,057 of record CANDKL010000111.1, read on the forward strand.
AGCTTCTTGGCAGCCTGAACGAGATCAGCGAGCGGCAGAAAGTAGATGTGGCAGTTGTTACCGCCAATTCGCTCGGCGGACGTTCGGCGGAGGAAGCTGCCGATGACCTTTTCGACTATGGCGGCTATGGCTTCGGAGAGGAACGGGACGGACTGCTTTTTCTCATCAGCATGGAGGAACGGGACTGGCACATTTCCACGCGAGGTTATGCGATCACGGCATTTACCGATGCAGGGCTGGATTTTATATCCGGGGAATTTCTGGAGGATTTGTCAGACGGCTTTTACGCTTCGGCCTTTACGACTTATGCCGAATGGTGTGATAATTTTATCACACAGGCAAGAACAGGCGAGCCCTACGACGTCGATCACCTTCCGAAACTGCCGTTCAGCATTTTGGGATTTATCATACTCTCATTTGGCGCAGGCTTTGTCATCGCGCTGATCGCGACGGGAATCATGAGAAGCCAGTTAAAGAGCGTATACAGCCAGAGAAAAGGCGATAAATATATAAAAAAGGACAGCATGAAGCTGACCAAAAAAGAAGATCTGTTTTTGTATAAGAAAGTAGAACGCAGGGTACGTGAAAAAGAAGAGGCGCCGAAGCCTAAGAGCACCCCTTCCCCGGGCGGCTCTACAACACACAAGTCGGCCTCGGGTGCGAAGCATGGCGGCAAGGGCGGAAAATTTTAAAAACTGCTGTACTCGTAGATGTGGGGATTACCCCCCACATCCCTCAAGCTCCTGGCAAGCCATCCAATACCTGCCGCAGCGCCTCCAGATCCTCTCTTGTGGTCGCCCAGCTTGTCACAAATCGAGCCACCGTATGCGTCTCGTCATACTGCTCCCAAAAGCTGAACATCACATCCTTTTTCAGTTCTTTGAGCCACTCATTTTCCAAAATGACAAACTGCTGATTTGTAGGTGATTTCAGATAAAAAGGAATCTTCCTGCTCTCCAGAATCTCTTTCAGTTCCTCCGCCATATCAATGGCATGGCGGCTGATCTTAAAGTACAGGCCGTCCGTAAAAAGAGTATCAAACTGGACTCCCAGCAGCCTCCCTTTTGCAAGCAGAGCCCCTCTCTTTTTTATCGAATTTGTAAAATGCGGCGGCCGGTTCTGCTTTGTAAAAACGACAGCCTCCCCGCACAATGCACCGACTTTCGTCCCCCCGATATAAAATACGTCACACAATCCGGCAATATCCTGCAGGGTCAGATCCGTCTGCCGGCTCATCAATCCATACCCCAACCGGGCGCCGTCCAGAAACAGCGGTATTTTATAAGAATGACAGATCTCCCTGATTTTTTCCAGCTCCGCTCTGGTATAGAGCGTACCATATTCCGTTGGATGTGACAGATAGACCATGCCCGGAAATACCATGTGCTCATGATTTTCATCCGCATAAAATCCCGTTAGATAAGATTTCAGCTCCTCCGGAACGATCTTCCCTTCCTTTTGAGACAGCTCCAGTACTTTGTGGCCTGTAAATTCAACTGCTCCGGCTTCATGGATACTGACATGCCCGGTCCTGGCCGCAATCACGCCCTCATAGTCCCTCAGCATAGAGGAAATGACCGCCGCATTCGTCTGCGTACCTCCTGTCAGAAATTCCACCTCCGCCTCCGGACAGCCGCAGGCCTCCCGTATCTTCCTCCTTGCACTTTCACAATACGGGTCGGATCCGTAGCCGGAAAGCGGCTCCAGATTCGTCTCCAGAAGCCGTGCCATAATCTGCGGATGCGCCCCTGTGTTGTAATCATTTTCAAAAGAAATCATGTTATCCCCTTTCTTTGTTCTTTTCTACACGCGCTTCTTACACTACAGAGTGTTCCAATACCACTTAATCACATTATAAAACGCAGGATATTCTTCAACATTTTCATCCCTGGAAATCATGGAAATTTTTGATGTGAAGCATTATCGCATTCTCCTTTTGAGTTCCATCCGGGCCATAATCACGTCAGGATGATTTTCATTTGTTATTTCAGCTAACTGCTCTGTCTTCTCCATTGCCCGTCTATAATTCTTTTGCTCAATGTCTACATAATGTGTTCGTATCCTCAAAGGAATGTCTAATACAAGCCTGTTTGTTCCATAATTGACAAATATCGGAATATTTTTTTGTTCTTCATCCGTGACATATTTTTCATGAAAAATGTCTGTTATTTGTTTTAATGAATTTTTATTATGATATTTTTTTCCTGTATTACGGATCATTCCACGATGGTATGGTATTTTTTCATCTTCTAAATCAATCAGTGCGGCTATCTTTGTTTCTTTTTTTCCATATTGTATATCTTCTAATTGTATGGCATAGTTCTGTTTCAATTCTTTGCGGTTAACGATTTGATTAATAATATTGGCATATAATAAATTGATCGAACGGAGAATTGTAGATTTTCCGGTGCCATTAATTCCGAAAATCACAGTACTTTTTCCGTTAAATTCAATTTTTGCTGACTCTATCGCCCTAACCTGGATAAACCAGAAAAACACGATACGAAAATTTTGCCATATTGCGCAAGAAATTGTTCCTAAGTGCCTAAAATGATTCAATTCTATATATTCTAATCGCATATCCATACCTCCGGAATCTCGGAGCAATTACTGCATTCCTTCAATAAATACCTGTTGTAAAGACGCATTTCAAAAATCCTGTTTGCCAATTCCACATTTCCATCTTTATTGTTTCTTCGAGACGTTCCGATATTTCCGCCATATAATGCCTGTCCGGCAGACATAAGCCTGCCACATTGAATTTTTTCTTCAAAATACCCGCCTTCCTTCTTCTAGATTCTACCATGACATTTTCCATATATCAAGATACTGTCCACTTCAATAAAGCGGCAGGACGCACAAGCGTTACAGTTCACGGCCTAACCGGCCGCGAACTGTAACGCAACCAGCCCATTGAAAAGTCGCCTGTCGGCGAGTGGCTGGATGCCAGAAACCGCTATTTTACTGGCCGGATGCCTTGCAGCAGGGTGCAAGGCACCGTGAATAGTAACCAGGGAAGGGCATTTATGCGCCGGGGAACAAAAAGGATATTGCCCGACAAGGGAAAATGTGATATATTGTCGATATGGAGTAATCGTGTTACAAGGTGGTAAGCCTCCCGAAACTTTACGCCCGGTTTACCGGAGTACATAAGAGGGGAGGTGGCGCAAATGACAGCTTTTGAAATCATTTCGATTTTCATTGGTATATTGGCTCTGCTGATTGCCTTTGGTAGTTTTGTTATCGCGTTGCTTACCTTCCTCGATA
>CANDKL010000112.1 GCA_947385255.1 uncultured Roseburia sp.
CCAGAGTCGTTCCCGTCGCTACCTGGATGCCCGCTTCCTTTGTCCCTGCCTGTGTAACCCGGATGTTGCCGGAGCTGAATACGCCGGTAATGCTAAAGTTATCCAGCCAGATATCACAGTTTACGGTACCGCCGTTCCGCGGCGCCGCCATGGTAATCCGGTTAAAGGTTTTCACCGTTTCTGCAAAGGCCATTGCATGCTCCTTCGTAACCTCTGCCAGTAAGGTATCCCCGTTCTTTATGGTAAAGAATACCTTGTTCTGCGCAAAATCCGCATTTACGGTTACATGCAGCCATTTTCCGTTGCCCTCCGGTACGGTAACCCATGCCTTGGCATCGTAATCATAGTACTGTAACGTATTTGCGGCTGTCATGCCGTTTGCAAGCGCAAAGAACGTATCTGCCTCCGGATATCCGCCGGTTCCTGCGTTTGGCGGCGTCTGGGCGCCTCCCTGCTCCAGATAAAAGATGTTCGGCCCGCTTGTCGGCGACGGCCTTAGGTATACGTCAAAATCAAACGTTGTCTGCTCCGGAATCCGGTATTCTGCATAGCTGATACGCGCACCTCTGGCTCCTCCGCCGCTTCCCAGTCCGTTGACTGCGTTTCCGGTTACGCTCTCCGGATATCCTGCCGGTGCGTTGGCAACCGGGCTGACTGCCAGAAACTGCGCCATATTGTTATACGGCAGGCCCGTCCAGCCCTCCGGAAGCGCCGTTTGTGCATTGAAATCCTGTGTGTAGGTCCTCTCACGCTGGATTTCCATACCGCCCAATGCGGTAATCATGGCAGCTACAGCCGTTTCGATTTCCTGCTGCGTGGCGTCCTCTTTTGCCGCCGTTTCCTTAGCCGCTGCCAGGGCCGTCTGTAAATTCGCCCAGCTTGCCGCTGTAAAATCAATTTCCTGCTTTAACTCTGCCAGCGCAATTGCTGCGCCAAGCGCTTCTCCATCTACCGGTTTTGCATCGCCGGATGCGCTTAAGCCGCAGATTGCCTGCAATACGGACAATGTATCCTGATCCAGCGCGTTCTGCAGTGCATTTGCGTCTGCCGCCGTCCCCTTTGCCGCCTTTACGGCTTTTTGCAGCGCGGCATAGCTTTCCGCGGTATAATCTGCCTCCGCCTTTTCCTCTGCCAGAGCAATCGTCCGGGCCAGTACAGTCCTGTCGCTGTTGTTGTCAACGGCCAATACCGCAATCACCCTTGCGCCGGAAGCGTGCGTATCGGTCGGCGCAGTTACCATGCCAATCCGGACCGTTCCCGGTGCAGCCACAGTTATCGTCTTATGATCGTCTGCCATGACAGCCTCGCCGGTCCCGCCTGCCACTACGCTAAACCGCGGCTCTCCTGCGTTCGGATCCAGTGTGAACAAGCCGTCTACTTTCGATACGTCGATGATCCTGTCATTATAGGTCGCCTCGCGGGCAATATTTTCAACGGATGCACGGTCTGCCGATGCATTTGTCCGGGTCGTTGCTTTCACTGCAGACGCAAGGCCCATACCGCCGATGGTAACGTCGATGTTGGAATCACTGTTTATATCATAATTGGATACATACGTATAACGGAAGCTTCCGGACGCGTCTGCTTTGATCTGCGCCAAGTAATCTGGCATGCCGGACGCTGCGCGTGCCTTACGGCTTTCCTGTTCATAGGCCGCATACAGCGTCAGCTCACTGTTCGGCTGGAAGCCCCTTCCCGTCACAGCCACCTCGTCCGTCTCCCCATCAATGCTGATAGATGCCTTTGCATATTCGGACACGGCATTGACATAAGCCATCTTATCGTAGGTAAACCCGCCGTTTCCTGTCCTGGTAAACGTACCGAATACCGGCGCTGCCGTCTCGTCGCCATACCAGATCATAAATACCTGCTTTGCCGCTCCTGCCGCTGCCGCGTCATACTTTACGGAAAGCGTACTATCAATGTTGGAGCCGGTTTCCGCCGCATTGTAGCTATCCGACGTAAGCCCAACCAGACGGCCGCTTTCATCGTATGCTGCCAGCATCACGTTGAACCTGCGATCGGCGCCGGTATCAATGCTGTTAAGCAGGATCGGCACGCTTACGCCATTTTCGTCCTCTACTATCTTCGTATTGTCCAGAATCGGAAGATCCATAAGCGGCGCCTCCTCTTCCATAAAGTCTATCCTAGCGTCTCCCCAAATTCCCTGGTCGTCCGCCACATTTCCATCCACCGGGTTCATAACCAGGCGGATTGCCTCATAGCTCTTTGTGTCCCTGCCGTCCAAATAGGTCAGGTCTACGTTGAAGCTGTACAGGTTGCTTTCGGTTTCCAGCTCTCCGCTGTAATCCTCGTTCGACATCACCGGAGAAGCCGCAAGCTTCACCCAGCCCTCTTTTTCAAAGCCGTCCTGATTGGTTCCGTCCGCGGAAAGCTTCGTATGGCTGTAATCCAACTGTGCAGCGCTCTTGTGCGCCCACACCTCAAACTGTACCGTCGGGCCTTCTGCGCTTTCCTGGCCCGTACCCGGCTTCATAGCATAATCAATGCCGGCGTCTGCGCGGAAAATACCTGCCGGCTGGCTGGAAATATCAAAATCCAGCACCTGCTGCGCCCTTCCTGCAAACCCGTGGCTGTACATCTGGATCGAGGAATCGCTCTTCTTTAACTGCAGCTTCGCTGTGCTGCTTGCCTCGTTCCGGTCTTTATAAATGGCGCCTGAGCCGGAATATGCATACAAAAGATTGCCGTCCTGTGCAAAAGCCGGCCCGTCGATTGCCGGAACATCCACGTTATCCGACAGATAAGCCGTGGCCCCCTCAATGGCCGCATCCTTTGTAAAATGGATTGTGTACGCAGTCGGCGTGCCATTGTCATAGGATACCGTCACATCGCCCGGAAGCGCAGTTATCCCAGAAATTTTTACCGGAATTTCCCCTCCGTTTTCACGTACATAGGCCGTTACCTGTGGAAGCGCCGCGCCATAGCTTAGCTTCACACTATATTCCTTCGTATCCGGTGCAAAGCCCTTTAACGCCATGCCGTTGACCTTAATTTCTACCGCGTCCTCCTTCGGCTCTTCAAAGCCGCTGCCCGGCCATTCGTCTGCAATCGTTAAGATACGCGGGTTGCCCCATACGCCCTGGTCATGCCCGTTTTTGCCGTTTGCATTCATAACAAGGCGGATTGCCTGATAGTGTTTTGCCTCTTCCCCGTCTGTATAGGTCAGTGGGATCTTGTCAAATACATGCTTTGGATCCGCCGCGTTTCCGGTAATCAGCGCAGACGCCGCAAGCTTCACCCAGCCAGTCTTTGTCCAATCCGCAGTACCGTTTGTATGTTCCGTCGGATCGATGTTTTCGGCATTCTGGTAATAGGCTTCCGTCAATACACTGACATCCTTATGCGCCCATACCTCAAATATAATAGACGAGTTTCCATTGTTCGGTTTTAACACCCAGTCTATACCGCCTGTACCAGAGAAGGATACCGCATTGTATTTGGAAATATCCACATCTATAATCTGCGTCGTATTGCCTGCAAAGCCGTTTGTATAGGTGGTCTGTGCATTGGACGGGCCGGTAGTTAAAACACCGCTTCCATTGGAATAATCCTGGAAAATCCCTTTGTATCCGGAATAGGCGTACAGCAAATCGCCTGCGTCCGCCGGACGGATCGCCGGGGCAGTGGGTGAAATAGTTCCTGGAACTACTACCAGGCTGCTAAGCGTCCGCTCCAAGGAGCTACTGCCCGGATCAAAATGAACCTTGTATTCCACTTCAGAGGTTAGTCCCGTATCCTCTGATTGATACGCAACATGAATGACTGCCGTTCCCGGAATCTCTGTGGCCTGCTCATACGTAATCTCAAGTGTGGACGGCCCCTTTGCCGTTACAGCCGGTAGCCCATCATAACCGGACGGAAGCTCCACCGTATATTCCAGTGTTTCCGCGTCAAAGCCGGAGATAACCTTATCGTCGAAACTAATAGAGGTAATTGTCGGAATTTCCGGCATCTCACCTAAAATCTCTTTTGATTTTGCCATCGGATCCGAATCCTTAAACAGCGGCATCAGCGTATAAGAATACTCCAAAAGGCCAGTATCGCCCTTATTGATAACTGCCGTCGCCGGTTCGCCGGACCAGTTGATATTGCCAACGCCCTTCTGGTGCAAAAGCAGGCGTAAATTGACGTCCTCTGTCGCCTTGAGCTGGTATGGATACCAGTTGCCGGAACGGTGTGTGGACATTTCGCCCGGCGTATAATGCAGCGCAACCGCCTCAAGCATATCTCCCGTATAGCCTTTTCCATAGGTCATGCCTGCCAGCAAGCCCGCGCCCTCCTCGTTTTGAAGGGCAAGCCAGCGCACATCGGTTTTATTCCCGCTCTCCTGGCTTCTCAAATACGGCACATACTGATCGGCCACCTTGCCGCTCCAGACGCCTGCCATATTTCCGGCCTTCCGGTTCCAGTAAGTCTCGCTTGGGCCTCTTCCGTACCAAGTCATCTGCCCGTATTCTTTTGGAACCTGCATCCACATACCGAATTCGCCCAGCTGCGACGGCGCCGTTGCCGACGGCGTCAGCTTTGCGGACACCACAATAGTCGCATTGCCGTAAACCGTATAGGCCACCGCATAATCGCTGTCGTTTTGCAGCTTGGCATTGACGCTTACCTGCGTGACCTGCGGAATGACAGACGTCACACGGACGGATACGTCCTTCATATTTTCGCCCTGATCAAACCAGCCGTCATAAGCTTCTCCGGCCTTCGTCCAGTTCGTACCGTTGATCGCCGCGTTCTGATCCGTTTCCGCCCTAAAGAAAGAGCCGGCCGGAGCTTTAGAAATCAAATCCTTACCGTCTACACGGTAGGTTTCCATAAGCCCTGTTTCCTTGTTAAATACAACGGTAAATGCCTTTCCCTCGCCTGTTGTGCCGGAAATTGCAACCTCTTTATCGCCGTTTGCGGTTGTAAGAGCCGGCATCGTATTTAACTCTACGATCCGATCCTCAACCTCAACATCCATCGCAAACTGCTCGCTGCCCTGTACATAGCCCTTCCCGGCATACAGGTGATCCTCCTTTAAGCAGTATTCAATCTGCAGGATATACTCTGCCCCTGCCTTTGGCTCCGCAACCTGATACGGCACGGTCAGCTCCTTTGTGGAAGCGCCCGCAATGCTTCCGGCCGGAGGCGCCAGGTTTGCCGCGTCATCCGTAAATACGCCGGACGCCAGCGCTTTCCCGTCCTCTAAAACCGTCCACTTCAATTCGTAATAATTTGCGTTTTTAAAGCGGTTAAAGTTCTTTAAGGTAAATTTGTTTGCGTCCGCCTGCTCCTTCGTCTGCGCAAATTTCAAATCCTGATGGCGGTATTTGATCTCATACGCCTGCGGCGACCAGGTACGGTCCGGGAAAATAAACCCGTTGACGCAGAAGTTATAGTCGTCGCTATCCTGCTTCCAGCTGTGGTCAAACCCGAAGAATAAATCATCCTTCGTAAGCCCCGGGCCGCCAACGCCGTTCTTTGGCGTATAAGCAGACTGATCGACATAGTCCCAGATAAACCCGCCCTGATAACGCGCGGAAGCCTCAAAGCCGTCCGTATATTTTTCAAAATCGCCGCCCGTATTTCCCATGGAATGCTGATATTCCATCATAATATACGGTTTGTCCGAAATAGAAGGGTTGTAGTTTGGATACATCGCCCCGTTGATGTCTACGCGCCGGTTGCCGACCCAGCCCTGGTAATGGATCAGCTTTTCACTGTCTAACGCCTTGATCACATCGATCATGCGGTTGAAGTTCCCTTCCTGCGGATCCGGCGCAGTCTTGTCGGAAATATCCGTACCCGCCTCGTTCCCAAGGGAATAAATGATGACGGACGCATTGTTCTTATCCCGCATAACCATACTGGCCATGCGGTCTACCATTGCATTCTGGTAACGTTTGTCATTCCCCGGGAAAACCCTTCCGCTTCCGCTTTCATACTGTGCGCTTGACGGAATGGTCATGGAACGCGCGTTGTGGGATTCCACATTGACCTCGTCCATGATGTAAAGCCCGTACTCGTCCGCCAGCTCAATCAGGTTGGGATCCGGCGGAAAATGGCTGGTACGGATGGCGTTAATGTTTAACTGCTTTGCATTGACTACGTCCTTTACAATCGTCTCATACGGAATATGGTGGCCGCCCGCCGGATCGGCTTCGCCCCGGTTGACGCCGTAGAACTCAATGTTCTGCCCGTTGATGCGCATCTCGGAATTGCTGCTGTTTCCCTCTACATAAAACTCGCGGAAGCCAACGCGCTTGCCGACAGCCTGGATGACATTGCCGTCATTGTCACATAGCGCCATTACCAGTGTATAAAGGTTCGGAAGCTCTGCCGACCACAGCTTCGGGTTTTGCACTTCCGCCGTAAATGTGGCCGTAGCCTCCCCACCAACTGCTGCATTGATGCTTTGCTCCAGCCCGTTTACCGCAGGGACAACCTCGCCCTGATCATCGTACAGGTATGCCCGGACCTTACGCACCGCGGCTGCATCCGCCTGATTGGCCACATCCACCTTCAATTCAAAGTTCGCCTTATCGTAATTGTGGTTGTCAAAGGTAGTCTCTACGTTATAATCAAACATGGACACCTTCGGCTGCTTTGTGATATACACATCGCGGTGGATTCCCGCATAATAAATCATATCCTGGTTTTCTATGTAGCTGCCCGTCGTATAATGGTAAACCTGTGCGGCAATCAGGTTTTCCCCTGCGTGCAGATAGTCTGTAATATCAAATTCTGCCGTTGTAAAGCTGTCCTCGTCGTATCCGACCGCCTGGCCGTTGACATACAGGTAAAAGCCGGCTTCTACACCGTTAAAGGTAATGATGAAGCGGTTTCCGATATCCTTTTCATCAACCGTAACCGTCCTCATATACGTGCCGACCGGGTTATACGCCGTCGGCGCCGCAGAGCCGTCGCCCCTAGGCTGTGCCGGTATGCTTTTACTGGACGCCTGCCAGGGATAATCCTGGTTATTGTAAATCGGCCAGTCAATCTCGTCTCCCTTCCATCCTGCATACTGCATATTGGTCTGCCAGCTGGAAGGCACGGTAATATCAAAATAATTTTCCGGTATGCTGGTCACTCCTGTAATATCCGGCTTATCTGCCGGTTTGGATACCCAGTAAAATTTCCAGGTACCGTCTAAATCAATATAATTCGGTGAATTTTTACCCAGACGCAAGGTCGGGTTTTGTTTTGCGGATTCCACATCGTTAAACGGAATCATTGCAGACCTAGCGTCCGTCTGGCCTACCCGGACCTTCTCAGGGGTCGTCCATTCATCTCCGGTTACCGTTTCTGCATGGACCGCAGTAGGTTTTGCCACTGCCATCCCCAATGCTGCAGCCAGCATCAAAGAGGCCAGTGCAAGCCGTTTCATTCCATTCTTCATCTCTATCCTCCTTTTTTTGCATGCATTGTGATCCGGTTTGCAGGCCGCATGCCTGTCCCCAAACCGGGCTACGCTCCCACCCTCCTTTCATTTTTTCATGCTTCTTGGGTAAAACTATTCTATTCTAGTTTATCGCTCTTTAGGGATCTTACAAGAATAAATTTTATATTTTTTGTTTTCATTTTATAGATTTCGTTTTACAAGGCAGGAATTTTCCTACAAAAAAACACACCAGCTTTTTCCCTTAAGCTGATGTGGCTTTCTCTTTTGTCTTTCATTCTCAATCCTCCTGATACAAAAGCTCCTCCTCCGAAGCCTTCAGTTCTATGTATCGTTCAATCATCCGATCCAATATCAGATTCTCTCTGATAAATTCCTCATCATCCATACCTCGCTCCGCCAATTCACTTACCTTTTTTCTCTGACGCTCAATAGCCTCCTGCTGTAATTCCAATATTTCTCTCATAATCGTTCTCCATTTGATGCTTTATCCAGACAACCTCATTAAATAGCTCCCTACTCGGTATTTATTTTCGAAATAATGGCTGTTAACAGTAATTTGAACTCTCTACCTTCACATATCCCCCTTTATAGACATATTACTCTCTTTTCCAACAAAAATCAAATAGAATCATTAGACGAATTTCGACAAATTTTGTAAAAAAATAACCGTTACTGTCCGGGAGTAGCCTTCTTTGCATACCGAAATAGGATTCTCCGGAGAAAACGACTTTTTTCGGCAAAAATACCGAAAAAAGCCGTACTCCGTTTCACTTTTCCTTCGCCTACTTACAGCAGAAGCTCATACACTCCGTTTCACGGCAGTCACAGGCATGTCCTCCGCCGATTCCGATTTCCTCCGCATTGCACTTGCATTCCTCATTGTGGACGCAGTTGCATGCGTGACAGTCTACATCAATATTCGGCTTCGGACTGGCAGAAGAATTCCTTGCAGAATCCCCTTTCCGTTCCCGAAAGCTTGAGCAGCAGGTATCCTTTGCATGTTTCGCGCCTGTGCCTTCTACCATAATGTCGCCCTTGCAGCAGTACCTATCGTCATTGTAATAGCAATTCACCGCAGAACACTGTAATTTTGTCATAACCATCCATTCCTTTCTGTTAAAAAAATCCGGCCAGAATTATCTGACCGGACTTAGTATTGGATCGTTACAGCAAAAATATTCTATGATTTCTTTTCCTCTGTTACCTCTTCTTTTCGAATTTCTTTGGAATCAATTTCCTTTTTAATTGCTGCAATAAATTCAGCCAGCGGCTTACTGCCTTCGTCTCCCGCAAAACGGCTGCGGACCGATACGGTGCCGTCCTCCGCTTCCTTCTGGCCGACTACCAGCATATACGGCAGCTTGTCAAGCCTTGCCTCACGGATTTTAAAACCGATTTTTTCGGAACGGTTGTCTACGGTGACGTCAATTCCGTTCTTCGCCAGCTCCCTGCGGACAGACTCGGCATAGCCCTCGTATTTTTCGGAAATCGGAAGCACGCGTACCTGTTCTGCGCACAGCCAGGTCGGGAATTTACCGGCATATTTTTCAATCAGCCATGCCAGCGTTCTTTCATAACAGCCCAGGGAGGTCCTGTGAATAATGTAGGGGCGTACCTTATCTCCGTTCTGATCGATGTAATACATATCAAACTGCTCAGCCAGCAAAGCGTCCCACTGAACGGTAATCATAGTATCGTCCTTGCCGTACACATTGCGGGCGTTGATATCCACCTTCGGCCCGTAAAAAGCAGCCTCTCCGACGTCCTCTACAAAGTCAATCTCAAGCTCATTTAAAATATTGCGCATATGCTGCTCCGTCTCTTCCCAAACCTCTGGCTCGCCAATGTATTTGGCCCGGTTCTCCGGA
>CANDKL010000113.1 GCA_947385255.1 uncultured Roseburia sp.
TACACAGTAGAGAACACTCTTTCCCTACACGACGCTCTTCCGATCTGGCGGACGGCAGCCAGGGCTTTCTGGAGGAATCCGTTCTGACGGAGACGATACACGCTGCCGTTTTGCATAAAACAGAACAAATGCGTTTGCTGCCTGCCGATACGCACCCTTGGCTGACCTACTGGCTGATTGTAAAGCAGGGAAGCAGAAAGGGAATCGGGGTGATTGGGAGCAAGGGCCTGCCGGATGAGGACGGATATGCGGAGCTTGGATACGCGATGGCAGAGGAGCACCGCGGACAGGGCTATCTGACAGAGGCCATGACAGAGTTTTTGGACTGGATGTACGAATGGCCGTTTGTAAGCGGCGCCGTGCTTTATATCCGAAAGGAAAACTTACCTTCCGTAAGGGCGGCGGAACGGTGCGGTTTTTTGCAGGAAGGGACGTACGGGGTGTATGAAGTGTATCGGTATGTATTTTGACCATTTCCTTCGTATCCTCTCCAGATAACAGAAAAACAAGTACGTTAGAACGGAGAAGTCATAGTATGGAATAAATCAATGAGACGATCAGAAAGGAAACGAATATGTGTGGAATTATCGGATATACGGGAAAAGGAAACGCGGCAAAAATCATGCTGGATGCGCTGGAGCTTTTGGAATACAGGGGCTATGACAGCGCGGGGATTGCACTTTTGGGCGGAAACGGCATGCGGATTTTAAAGAGTGCGGGAAGAGTAGGGGATTTGCGGAAGCGGTGTAAGGGGCAGGATACCGGCGGGCACTGCGGGATCGGACATACCAGATGGGCGACCCATGGGGGCGTCTGCGATCAGAACGCCCACCCGCATCGGTTTGGCCGGGTAACTCTGATCCACAATGGGATTATTGAAAATTATAAGGAGCTGACGGAAAAGTATCATCTGGCCGGAAAGCTTCGCTCCCAGACGGATACAGAGGTGGCGGCTGCTGTCGTGGATCACTTTTACACGGGCGATCCGTATTCCGCAATCCGAAGAACCGTGCTGAAGCTGAAGGGAACGTTTGCCTTTGCGGTTTTATTTGACGATCAGCCGGATAAAATTTTTGCAGTGCGCAATGTAAGCCCGATTGTAGCGGCGATTACACCGGACGGCGCGATACTTTCATCTGACGTAGCGGCGATTGTGCCCTTTACGCCGGATTATTTTGTACTGCCTGAATTTCATGTGGCAGCTTTAAGCCCGGCGGGAATTGAGTTGTTTGATCTTTCCGGCGACCGGGAGGAGATTGTATGGCAAAAGGCAGACTGGGATGTGGGCCAAAGCGGAAAGGGAGGCTATCCCTTTTATATGGAAAAGGAGATTATGGAGCAGCCCAAGGCCGTGCAGGAAACGATTCTGCCCAGAATTCGGGACGGAAGGCCCGACTTTAGCGAGGAGGGTATTCCTGACCGGGTGCTGGCAGAGTGTAAGCGGATTTGTGTTATTGCCTGCGGGACGGCCATGCACGCGGGACTGGTAGGGAAAAGCCTGATTCAGGCCATGATTGGCATTCATGTAGACGTTGTGATGGCATCGGAATTTATGTACAACGATCCGGTTGTAGACGGGGAAACACTGGTGATTGCGATTTCGCAGTCCGGAGAAACGATCGATACCCTGGAGGCTCTCAAATTTGCCAGAGCATGCGGCTCGCCCAGTATTTCCATTGTCAATGTAAGAGGGGCCTCCATTGCGCGCGTCAGTGAATATGTCATTTATACAAATGCGGGGCCGGAAATTGCGGTGGCAAGTACCAAGGCGTATACGACCCAGCTGGCCGTGCTCTATCTTCTGACAGCCAGGATGGCCGCGGCAAGAGGGCTGTGGAGTGAAAAGACGCTGGAGGGCTTTATGCAGGAGCTAAAACGGGTGCCCGACGTGTTAAAGCAGGTGCTTCAGACAAAAGAAGAAATCCACCGTTTGGCAGGCGCTATTTTACATGCAAGGGATGTTTTTATGATCGGAAGGGGGCTGGATTATTCGATTCTTCTGGAGGGCTCGTTGAAGCTAAAGGAGGTTTCCTATATCCATTCTGAGGCCTATGCTTCCGGGGAACTAAAGCATGGCACGATTGCTTTGATTACGGAGGATACGCCGGTGATTGCGGTCGTTACCCAGGAGAAGCTAAAAAGCAAGGAGCTGTCCAATATCAGGGAGGTACAGTCCAGAGGGGCAAGAGTGCTACTGTTGATAAAAGAAGGCGAGGCTTTGGAGGAAGGCGAGGGCTTAAGCTGTGTTTACCGGCTTCCGCGGATGGAGGATCCCTTTATGGTGATGCCGGCTTCTGTTGTGCTCCAGCTGATCGCCTATTACGTGTCCTCCGATAAGGGATTGGATGTGGATAAGCCCAGAAATCTTGCCAAAGTAGTTACAGTCGAATAAAACGGGGAGTAATGGCCAACAGATAAGAGAAAAGAATGGAGGAACGTATATGGCAATGAAAAAGAAACCTGTAACCGGGATGAAGGATATTCTGCCGGAGGAGATGCAGCTTCGGGATTATGTATCCGGTGTGATTAAAGACACCTACCGAAGCTTTGGCTTTACTCCGGTCGAAACCCCCTGTATGGAGCCGATTGAAAACCTCTCCAGCAAGCAGGGCGGGGAAAACGAAAAGCTGATCTTTAAAGTGTTAAAGAGGGGGGAAAAGCTAAAGCTGGATGGTGCAAAGAGCGAGGACGATCTCGTAGATATGGGTCTGCGCTATGATTTGACGCTCCCGCTGGCACGCTTTTATGCGAATAACGCGAACAATCTGCCGGCGCCGTTTAAGGCGCTGCAGATTGGCAGCGTGTGGCGCGCCGACCGCCCGCAGAGAGGGCGGTACCGCCAGTTTACCCAGTGCGATATTGATATTCTGGGCGAGCCGTCGAGCTTAGCGGAAATTGAGCTCATTTTGGCGACGACGACGACGCTTGGCAGGCTGGGCTTTTCGGGCTTTGAAATCCGGATCAACGAGCGGCGGATGTTAAAGGCCATGGCGGCTTACAGCGGCTTTGACGAGGCGTCGTATGACAGTGTGTTTATCATATTGGACAAAATGGATAAAATCGGCCCGGAGGGTGTGGCAAAGGAGCTTACAGAGGCCGGCTTTGCAGCGGAATCAGTAGAAACATATTTACAGCTGTTTGCGGCGGCCGAACAGGAGCCGGATAGTGTAAAGGCCGTTTCCCTGTTGGCGGACAGGCTGGACGGCTATCTGGAGGAAGACGTCAGACAGAGCCTGCAGGAAATCATAGCCAGCGTAGAAAAGAGTAAAACGGCCGATTTTAAAATGGTATTTGACCCGACCTTAGTCCGCGGCATGGGCTATTATACCGGTACGATTTTTGAAATTGCCATTCCGGAATTCGGCGGAAGCTGCGGAGGCGGAGGCCGCTATGATAAGATGATTGGCAATTTTACCGGAAACGATGTGCCGGCCTGCGGATTTTCCATCGGATTTGAACGGATTATTCTGCTTTTGCTGGAGCAGGGCTATCAGATTCCGGAGCAGCCGAAGAAAATTGCTTATTTGATTGAGAAGAATTATCCGGCGGACAAGCTCTGTGAGGTAATCGGAAAGGCGCAGCAGGTACGTAAAGAAGGAAAGCACGTATTGGTGGTGCGCATGAATAAGAACAAAAAGTTCCAGAAGGAAAAGCTTTTGGCAGAAGGATACGAAGAATTTGAAGAATTCTTTCACAGATAGGAGGAGGAATCATGGCAGAATCCATGCAGGGACTGAAAAGGTCCCATCGGTGTACGGAGGTTTCCGGACAGAATATCGGAGAAACAGTGACGGTTATGGGATGGGTGCAGCGCAGGCGTAATCTGGGCGCGCTCATTTTTGCAGACGTGAGGGATCGTTCCGGTATTCTTCAGGTGGTATTTGATGAAACGCATATTGGAAGCGACGGCTTTGCAAAGGCAGGAGCTCTGCGGAATGAGTTTGTCGTTGCGGTCGTGGGCAAAATTCAAAAGCGTACCGCCGCAGTCAACGAGCATCTGAAAACAGGCGATATTGAGCTGATTGCGGAGCAGCTGCGTATTTTATCCGAGGCGGAGACGCCGCCGTTCCCCATTGGGGAAAACAGCCAGACCAGGGATGAGGTGCGGTTAAAGCACCGTTATCTGGATCTGCGCAGGCCGGATATCCAGCGCAATCTAATGCTTCGCAGCCGCGCCGTTCACCTAATGCGTGAGTTTATGGCGAAGGAAGGCTTTCTGGAAATCGAAACGCCGATCCTCTGTAAGTCCACGCCGGAGGGGGCGAGGGATTACCTTGTGCCGAGCCGTGTGCACCCGGGCAGCTTTTACGCGCTGCCGCAGTCGCCGCAGCTTTACAAGCAGCTTTTGATGTGCTCCGGCTATGACCGCTATTTTCAGATAGCGAAGTGCTTCCGCGACGAGGATCTGCGTGCAGACCGTCAGCCGGAATTCACACAGGCGGATATGGAGCTGTCCTTTGTGGATATCGACGATGTGATCGATGTGAATGAGCGCCTGCTGCAGTATGTATTCAAAGAGGCGGTCGGTGTAGAGATTACGCTGCCGCTGCCCAGGATGCCGTGGCAGGAGGCCATGGACCGCTTTGGGTCCGACAAGCCGGATACGCGGTTTGGCATGGAGCTAAAGGACGTGTCCGAATTGGTAAAGGACTGCGGCTTCGGCGTATTTACCGGAGCTCTTGCGCAGGGCGGTTCGGTCCGTGGAATCAATGCAAAGGGCCAGGGCGCAATGCCGCGTAAGAAAATTGATAAGCTGGTCGAATTCGCAAAAGGCTATGGGGCGAAGGGGCTGGCGTATCTGTGTGTAAATGCGGACGGCACATATAAGTCTTCCTTTGCGAAATTTATGACTGAGGAGGAGCTTGGCGCATTGGTAGAAGCTATGGAGGGCGAGCCGGGCGACCTGCTTTTGTTTGCGGCAGATAAAACTAAAATTGTCTGGAACGCGCTGGGTGCGCTTCGCTTAGAGCTTGCAGAGGAGCTTGGCCTGCGGAATCCGGATCAGTATCAGTTTTTGTGGATTACCGAGTTTCCGCTGCTGGAATGGTCTGAGGAGGAGGAGCGGTTTGTGGCGATGCACCATCCGTTTACCATGCCGATGGAGGAGGACTGGGACAGGGTGGACTCGGATCCGGGCTCGGTTCGCGCGAAGGCATACGATATCGTGCTGAACGGTACGGAGCTTGGCGGCGGCTCGGTCCGTATCCATCAGAACGATATCCAGGAAAAAATGTTTGAGGTGCTGGGTTTTACAAAGGAGAGTGCGCACGAGCAGTTCGGCTTCCTTTTGGACGCCTTCCAATACGGCGTGCCGCCGCATGCGGGACTGGCGTACGGCGTGGACCGGATGGTCATGCATATGGTGCACGCAGATTCCATCCGCGACGTCATCGCGTTTCCTAAGGTAAAGGACGCCTCCTGTTTGATGACGCAGGCACCGGGCGAGGTATCAGAGCAGCAGCTTGAGGAGCTGCAGCTGGAGATAAAGGCTGTTTATGAAGAAGAACGATAGAGCGTCAGTCTGTGCACACTTTCAAACCGCCTGCATAAACTACCACAAAAGGATTTGCAGGAGAAAACGGCTTTGGCAACTATTATGATAGATGCCGGACACGGCGGCTTTGACAACGGCGCGATGTACCAGGGCAGGAAGGAAAAAAACGACAACCTGGATCTGGCGCTGGCAGTCGGGAATATTTTGAAACAGCGGGGGTATGACGTGATTTACACACGGGATACGGACGTCTATCAGTCTCCCTATGAAAAAGCACAGCTGGCAAACGAGGCGGGCGCGGATTATTTTATCTCGTTCCATCGGAATGCGGCGGAACAGGACAATACCTATAACGGCATACAGACCTTAATTTACGGCGGCGACGACAGCCGGGCGAGACAGCTTGCGGAGGCAATCAATGCAGAGCTGGCAAAATTCGGATTTCAGAATCACGGCGTGGAGGAACGCAAAAATTTAGTCGTCTTACGGCAGACACAGATGCCTGCGGTTCTAATTGAGACCGGCTTTATCGATCATGACAAGGACAACCGCATTTTTGACAGCAATTTTGACCAAATTGCGCATGCGATTGCAGATGCCGTGGAGGAGGTAGTTCCGCTCCGCAAGAATACGGCGAGCCAAGAGCAGAAGGAAGATGACGAGGATGACGAAAAGGAGCGCTGCAACTGTAAGGAACGGCCGGAAAGAGACGGCGCTGTGGTATACGGCGTTGAGGTGGGGCGCTTTGGTTATCCAACGACCGCCAATTTTCTGGCGGAGCAGTTATCCGATCAGGGCTTTACCAGCTATGTATTTGAGGACGGCGGGATGCTTCATGTCGTTGCGGGCAGAGAGGATTCCTTAGACGATGCCCTGAAATTACAGAAAAAGCTGCGGGAGCTGGGTTATCAGACATTGATCCTCGCAGCGAGAGATTAAATGACAGGCAGTGCAGGGCCTGAGGATAGGAAGCGGTATCCTCAGGCTTTTTTCATGAGGCTTTCATAATTGCGCGTTGGGTGAACACATAGAAACTTGAACAATCCTGGTTTTAGGAAAGGAGGGAGCCTATGCGGTTAGATAAGCTGCTGGCCGATATGCAGGCAGGGACAAGAAGCCAGATAAAGCAATACATCAGACAGGGCCGGGTCACTGTAGATGGAAGCAGCAAGGTCAGCCCGAAGCAGCAGGTAGATCCGGATACACAGACGGTTTGCTGCTTTGGAAAAGAAATACATTATCAGAAATATGTTTATTATATGCTCAATAAGCCCGCAGACTGCGTGACGGCCAGGCAGGATGCCGTTCATAAAACCGTGATGGATTATATCGCGGACAAGCGGAAAGGCCTGTCCCCGGTGGGCAGGCTGGATCTGGATACGGAGGGGCTTTTGCTGATTACAGATGACGGCAGCCTCTCCCACAATCTGTTAAGCCCGGCGAAGCATGTAGAAAAGGTCTATGAGGCGGAAATTTCCGGACGGGTTACAGAAGCGGATATCGAAGCGTTCCGGCGGGGCTTAGATATCGGCGACAAAGCCCTGACAAAGCCGGCAGTGCTTACGGTGCTTTCGGAGGGAGCTGTCTTGGAAGGAGCTGTTTCAAGGGTACGGGTTGTGATTACGGAGGGACGTTACCATCAGGTAAAACGGATGTTTGCAGCCGTCGGCAAGCGCGTCGTATTTTTAAAGCGGGTAGCCATGGGAAGCCTTAAGCTGGATGACAAGCTGCTGCCGGGGGAATACCGGGAGCTGACGGAGGACGAACGGGATTCGCTTCTGAAACAGGTGATTGCGGAAAAAAAGGATTTATAGTAATATGGAACTTAAATAAGGCTTTTGGCCGGACAGGAGGGATCAGCCGATGGAGTTTCGCCCATGTATTGATATTCACAACGGAAGGGTCAAGCAGATTGTCGGGAGCAGCTTAAAGGATGCGGGAAACAGGGCCAAGGAGAATTACGTATCGGATCAGGACGCTGTATTTTTTGCAGATTTTTATAAAAAGGACGGGATCAAAGGGGGCCATGTCATCCTTTTAAATCCTGCCGGAAGCGAATATTACGAAGCGACAAAGCGGCAGGCGGTGTCTGCGCTGCATGCCTATCCGGGCGGTCTTCAGGTAGGCGGCGGCATCTGTGCGGAGAATGCAAAGGAGTTTCTTGCAGCAGGCGCAAGCCATGTCATTGTGACCTCTTATGTGTTTTCCGGCGGCAGGGTCAATTATGAAAATTTAAAAAAGCTGGTGCAGGTGACGGGAAAAGAGCGCCTCGTACTGGATTTAAGCTGCAGGAAGGGAGCGGACGGCGCATATTATATTGTAACGGATCGCTGGCAGAGGTTTACAGAGGAACGGGTGACGCATGGACTTTTGGAGCGCCTTAGCGCCTATGCCGATGAGTTTTTAATCCATGCGGTTGATGTAGAGGGCAAGGCAGATGGAATTGAGGTTCCGCTTGTACGGCTTTTGGGGGGCTGGGGCAAAATCCCAGTTACCTATGCCGGAGGGATCGGAAGCTTTTCGGATTTAAAAACGCTGGAACGGGAAGGCGCAGGGAAGCTGAATGCAACCATAGGGAGCGCATTGGATTTGTTCGGCGGCACTATGGAGTACCGGAAGGTGTTGTCATGTTGTGCGGGATAAACGCCGTACGGCATTTCGTTTTTGCAGTTATTGGATTGGAAAAGAAAGGGGCAGTGGAAATGGGCAAATACACCAGACAGGATATTATCCGGATCGTGGAGGAGGAGGACGTGGAGTTTATCCGCCTGCAGTTTACGGATATGTTCGGAACATTGAAAAATGTGGCGGTTACGGCCAGCCAGCTGGAAAAGGCGCTGAACAACGAATGTATGTTTGACGGCTCTTCAATTGAAGGGTTTGTGCGGATCGAGGAATCGGATATGTATCTGTACCCGGATTTGGATACCTTTGTTATTTTTCCGTGGCGGCCGCAGCAGGGAAAGGTAGCGCGTATGATTTGCGATATTTACCGGCCGGATCATACGCCGTTTCCGGGAGACAGCCGGTATATCCTGAAAAAAGCAATTGCAGAGGCCGGAGCTTTGGGCTACCGGTTCGATGTAGGGCCGGAATGCGAATTTTTCTTATTCCACACCGACGAGAACGGGCAGCCTACGACAATTACACATGAGAAGGCAGGATATTTTGACTTGGGACCGGTGGATCTGGGAGAGAATGCCAGGAGGGATATGGTGCTGACCTTAGAGGATATGGGCTTTGAAATTGAGGCGTCGCACCATGAGGTTGCCCCGGCGCAGCATGAGATTGATTTTAAATACGCAGAGGCGCTTGCGGCAGCGGACAACATCATGACATTTAAGCTGGCGGTGAAGACGATTGCCAAGCGCCACGGCCTGTTTGCGAGCTTTATGCCCAAGCCGCGGTCCGGTGTCAACGGCTCCGGTATGCATGTCAATATGTCGCTGTCTAAGGATGGGAGAAATATTTTTGAGGATCCGTCAGGAGAAATGGGATTAAGCAAAGAGGCGCTGTATTTTATCGGCGGTATTTTAAAGCATATAAAAGGCATGGCGCTTGTTACCAATCCTCTGGTTAATT
>CANDKL010000114.1 GCA_947385255.1 uncultured Roseburia sp.
AAATAAAGGATTTCTACGAGGTTTTCTTTTGTATCAACACAATAGTCTCCACATGACACGTCCCCGGAAACATATCCACCCCGCAAATCCTCTCCACGCGATACCCATACCCCTGCAATATCTCCAAATCCCTTACCAAGCTCGTCGGCTTACAGGAAATATAGACCATCCGCCCCGCTCCAATCCGCTTCGCGATCTTCTCAAGCGCCTTCGGATGAATCCCATCCCTAGGCGGATCGAGTACGATTAAATCCGGCTTTTCCGTAAGGCCGTCCATCACCTTCAGCACGTCCCCCGCAATAAATTCGCAATTGGAAAGCCCGTTTAACGCTGCGTTCTCTCTGGCTGCCTCCACTGCCTCTTCTACAATCTCCACGCCGATCACCCGGTCTGCCGCAGGGGAGAGCATCTGCGCGATGGTACCGGTTCCGCTGTACAAATCATAAACCGTGCCTGCCTTCTTCTCCTTTGATTCTCCAAAAATAAACTCCCGGGCTGTTTCGTACAGCACCTCTGCCCCCAGTGAATTGGTCTGGAAAAAGGAAAATGGCGTAATCTTAAACTTAAGCCCCAGCAGCTCTTCATAAAAATAATCCTGCCCATACAAAATACTTGTTCCCTCATTCTTCACTACATCTGCCACGCTATCGTTTCTGACATGCAGGATTCCGACAATCCTTCCGTCTAAAGAAAGGCCCAGAATCCGCTGCTTCATCTCCTCTAAAGCCTGCTCCTCGCCAAACCCGTCTGTCTGCGTACTGGTAACCAGAGCAATCAGAAGCTCTCCCGTCTTTGCTGCCTTGCGCACCAGCAAATGCCGCAGATATCCCTCATGCCGCAGCTTATGATAATAGGAAAGCTTTTTTTCAGCAAATAAATCCCGGACGCAGATTAAAATCCTGCGGAAATCCTCATCTACAATCTGGCAGCTTTCTACATTTACAATGTCATAAAAGCTGCCGCGTCTGTGCATGCCCAGTGCAAGCGGTCCGTCCTTTTCGGTATCGCCGAACGAAAATTCCATTTTGTTGCGGTAGGCAAATGTACGCGGACTGGGCCTAATGCCGCAAAAAAGCTCGTCAAACCTTCTGCCCTCTGTATCCACAACGGGCATCAGCAGCCGCCGCAGCTGCCCTTCCTTCAGCTTAAGCTGATTCTCGTAGCTTAGGCTCTGGTAATTGCACCCGCCGCAGACGCCATAATGCGGGCAGGCCGCTTCTTTAAGCTCCAGGGGTGATTTTTCGAGTACCTCCAAAAGCTGCCCCTCACATGTTCCCCGACGCAGCTTTTTTACCCGAAAGGAAACCCTCTGCCCGGGAATGCCGTTTTTGACAACGGCCTCCGGGCCTTCTTCTGTTGCGATAATGCCTTTATTCGGAAATTCAACCCTTAAAATCCGGCCTTCTAATACCTGTCCTTTTTTCATCTCTGTCCTGCCCTCCTGTTTTCCATTTCTTTTACCGACAGTAAAAAAGACCGCAAACCTGCGGCCTTTTTACTGTTCCATGTCTGATTACTTATCGTCTTCCTCTTCCTCAGCCTCGTCGTCATCGTCAAAGAAGTCGTCTTCAAATTCATCATCGAAATCGTCCTCAAAATCATCCAGATAATCCGGCTTAAAGAAACGGTAAATGCCGTAAGCTGCGGCTGCAATTGCTACAACAACTCCTACGATTGCAAAAACCCAGATAATTTTGGAAGCCTTCTTTTCATCGTCCTCTTTCTTCTTCAAAAGATCATTCAATTTCGTCATGGTTAAAAAATCATCTACTTTATTCATGCTGTCCACTCCTTTTTCTTTATTCTTTTGGGGAACGCCTGTTCGTCCCCTGACGTCGCATGACAAATCATACGCATATTATAACATATCTTTTCCTATTCACAAATAAAAAATTACAATTTCTTCAATTTTTATACTTTTTTTAATTTTGCAAAGGATGCAAACATTTTTTTGATACCGGCTGTGTCAAAATCGACCGTTACCTCGTAATCCCGGCCGCCTTCCACAATCTGCGTCACCGTCCCTTCGCCGAATTTGATATGGCGCACGCGGTCTCCCGCCGAGTATTCCAGCGGCTCTTTTTGGGCCGTTCCGAAATTCTTAGGCGCCCGATATGTATCTGTGGCGGCAGTTGGCTTTGCATGGAAGGCTTCGCGTCCCTTTCCAAGCGTCTGTCTTCCGCGGGGCGCTTCCGGCTTTGAGGCTTCCGGCTTTGGCTTTTCTGCGGAGGCCGCTTTTTGGAACAGCTCTGCCGGAATTTCCTGAACAAAGCGCGATACACGGTTCAGCTGCAAATTTCCGCGTACCATTCTCTCTCTGGCGCAGGTCACGGCCAGATGCTTCATGGCTCGGGTGATGCCCACATAAGCCAGCCGCCGCTCCTCCTCGATGTCCTCTGCCGCCGTTTCCGATACGATCGACATATAGCTTGGAAACAGGCCGTCCTCCATCCCAGCCAGATAGACATTTGGGAATTCCAGCCCCTTTGCGCTGTGCAGCGTCATCAGCACGACATAATTGCTGTCGTTTTCCAGTGTATCAATATCTGCAACCAACGCCACCTCCTCGAGAAAGCCGCTCAGCGTCGGTTCCTCCGCTTCCGCTTCATAAGACACAAGCTTGCCGAGCAGCTCGTCGATATTTTCCATACGCGCCTTCGCCTCCTCCGTTCCCTCTGCCTCAAGCTCTGCCACATAGCCTGTGGTATCCAGAATCTCGCGGAACAGATCGGAAAAGCTGATAAGCCCCAGCTTACTGCGCATGGACTGGATCAGCAGCACAAACGAACGGATTTTGGACGCTGCCTTTCCGATGGAGGGGATTTCCTCTGCTCTTTTTAACGCTTCGTAAAAGCTGATATCGCAGGACGCGGCGTATGCCTGCACGCGGCCAATTGTCGCGGCGCCGATTCCTCTTTTGGGAATATTAATAATCCGCTGTACGGCCAGATCGTCCCTGGCATTGTCAATGGTCTTTAAATAGCAGAGCAAATCCTTGATTTCCTTTCGGGCATAGAAGTTCACGCCGCCAATGATTTTATACGGTATATTGGAAACGATAAGCTTTTCTTCAAACAGACGGGACTGGGCATTGGTACGGTACAAAACCGCACAGTCCCGGTACTGAAAGCCTTGCTTATACACCTTCTCCGTAATATCCTTTGCCACGAAATCGGCTTCCTCGAAGCCGGTCAGAAACTGATGGAACACCAGCTTGTCCCCTTCGCCGTTTGCTGTCCACAGCTTCTTTTGCTTCCTGCCATGGTTATTGGCGATGACATGGTTTGCCGCGTCTAAAATATTCTGGGTAGAACGGTAGTTCTGCTCCAGCTTTATCACCTTTGCCTCCGGAAAATACTTTTCAAAATTTAAAATGTTAAAAATATTCGCTCCGCGGAATTTGTAAATAGACTGATCGTCGTCCCCTACCACACACAGATTTCGGTATTTTCCCGCCAGCAGCCAAATGAGCTGAAACTGCGCCGTATTGGTATCCTGGTACTCATCCACCATGATGTACAAAAAACGCTCCTGATAGTACTCCAATACCTGCGCGTCTGCCCGCAGCAGCCTGACCGTATGAACAATCAGGTCATCAAAATCCTGTGCATTGTTCCGCTTTAAAGCATTCTGGTACTCTTTATAGACCTGTGCCTGCTTCTGCTTTACAAAATCATCCCCTGCGCTTAAGGCAAATTCCTCCGGGCCAATCAGCTCGTTTTTGGCCGCAGAAATCGCCGCCAGAAACATTTTCTCCTTGTAGAGCTTCGTATCCATTTTCAGGTTTTTACAAATGGTTTTCATCAGCGACTTCTGATCGTCCGCGTCGTATATCGTAAAATTTGTCTCAAACCCAATACGGTCGATAAACCGCCGCAGAATCCGGACGCACGTCGCATGGAAGGTCGCCACCCAGACACTCTCAGCGCCATATTCCACCAGCTGATGAATCCGCTCACGCATCTCCCCGGCGGCTTTATTGGTAAATGTAATCGCCATAATCTGATATGGCTTTACCCCCTTTTCTTCTATTAAATAAGCGGCCCTGTGGGTCAGCACCCTTGTCTTTCCGCTTCCCGCGCCTGCCAGAATCAACACCGGGCCTTCCGTATGCATCACAGCCTCCTGCTGCGGCTCATTTAATGTACTAAAATGATTCATTTGATCTCCTTACTTCTCTTTTTCTTCCTTCTTCTGCCTTTTTTATTATACGGGGAAACAAAGGGATACGCAATGAAAAATTTTTAAAATTGAAGATTTCCCGGGCTCTGTTTCGTTATATAATTAGAATGGCAAAAGGGAGGTGGATAGAATTAATGGACAACAGCATTTGACAGAACTCATCGATTCCTATCAGAATCTTGTCTTTTCCGTTTGCTGCAAAATGACCGGCGACTACTTTGCGGCAGAGGATTTGACGCAGGAAACATTTTTATCCGCCTATCGGCATCTCGGCAGCTTTACCGGAACCAATGAAAAGGCTTGGCTTTGCCGGATTGCCTCCAATAAGTGTATTGATTACTTAAAATCCGCTGCCAGACGGCAGCTCCCCTCCGACGAAACAATATTCGCCGAACAGACAGACCGCTCGCCCGGACCGGAGGAGCGTCTTTTGGAGCAGGAGGTGCGCGATGTGCTTTTACAACGGTGCCGGGAGCTAAAGCCTCCTTATGACACCATCGCCGAGCTCTATTTTTACCAGGAGAAAAAAGCGGATGAAATTGCCGCAGAGCAGAACAAAAATCCGAAAACTGTCCAGACCCAGATTTACCGTGCAAGGGCAATGCTGCGGAAATTATACGAAAAGGAGCGTACTGCCTATGAAAAAACCTGATTATTTAACAGACGAGGAGCTGATACGGCTGATCGATTCCGTAGAAGCGGATTCCCTTCTGCAGGCTCCCGGCTATTTAAAGGACTCCATTGTACAAAAAACCATTCCCAAACGACCGTCGCACCGACAGCACGAGCTGCTGTTTTTTGGCGCAAAGATTGTAGCTGCCGCCGCTGCTTCCATAGCGCTTCTTTTTATCATGCCGGATGGAAGAAGGGCCGGGGATTTTACACGGCCGGGCCTGCTGGCTCAGAAGGAAACCGCAGATTATGTCCGGGAGGATTCTCTTTTGAGAAAATTCAACCAGCGGGCAAACGCATTCTGCGGCATGATATCCGACGGCGCCAATTTTATTTTTGAAAAGGAGGAACTGAAATGACCAGTAAAAAGAATTCTTTTTGGAGGCTCTGTTTTTCATTTTTACCAGGAGCCGGAGAAATGTATATGGGCTTTATGAAAATGGGCGTCAGTATTATGAGCCTTTTTATGGCTGTTTTTTTCATTGCAACTGCGTTGGAGTTCGGCGCGCTTATGATAGTCGGCCTTGTCATATGGTTTTACAGCTTTTTCCATGTGCACAACCTGGCAAGCCTTCCCGATGAGGAATTTTATTCGATTGAGGACGACTATATATTTCACTTTACGGATCCCTCCAGTGTGGGAAAGGAGTTTTATGAAAACAACCGGCGCATACTTGCCTGGGTATTGATTGTCCTGGGCGTTGCGACCACCTGGCACGGCATACTCAATCTGATTTACGTATACCTGCCGGACTGGCTGTACCAATCCATAAGCCATATCACCTATGACCTGCCGAAGGTGGTTGTCGGGATCGCAATTATCGTACTGGGAGCCGCCATGATACGCGGCAAAAAAAAGGAAATCCATTTTATGGAACAGGAAGAGGAGGAACAGGATGGAGAACAATAAAAAAGATACCGTGCACCGCGTCGGCACCATTACCTGCGGCACGGTACTGATTGTAACGGGGATCTTATTTTTAATCCACATCGTCGTCCCGTTTGTGAGCTATCTCTTCATTTTCCAGCTCTGGCCCTGTATTCTGATTATGCTGGGGATTGAAATTTTGATCGGAAATTATAAAAAAGACGTCTCGTTTGTCTACGACACCGGCTCGATTGTGATATTGATTCTGCTGCTGCTGTTTGCAATGGCTATGGCCGTCGTTGATTATTGGATCCAAAATCCGCATGCAGCCCGTTATTATCTCTACTAATACCGTATCTGATTCCATATAAAAAGGCAGCGGCTTTAGCCGCTGCCCTTTTTGTGAAGTAACGGGAGCTTATTTGATCACAGATTTCTTGCTCATACCGTTCTTCTTCATCTTCTTCAG
The DNA here is from genome assembly GCA_947385255.1 of uncultured Roseburia sp. Classification (GTDB taxonomy): domain Bacteria; phylum Bacillota; class Clostridia; order Lachnospirales; family Lachnospiraceae; genus Roseburia_B. The sequence continues at coordinate 6,192 of CANDKL010000114.1, forward strand.
TAAATCGTTACGCTGTTTTTTCTTCATGCTCTTCGGTGCCTTTACGGTTACCTTGGATGATGTTTTCTTAAACGCGTTCTTCTTTATGGTCTTTACCTTGTTACCCTTTAATGTTACTTTTTTCAGCTTGCTGCAGTTTGCAAATGCCGCTTTGCCGATAGTCGTTACATTCTTTCCAATCACGATTGTCTGAAGCTTCTTAAATCCCTTGAATGCGTTTGCGCCAATCTGTACAACGCCGCACTTCACGCCCTGAACCATAACGGTTGCAGGAATCGTAACATTCTTCTTATCCACTCCCTTAACAACTGCAACGGTCTTCTTCGCCGGATCGATTACCTTATAGGTAATGCCGTCCTTCTTCACTGTGTCGCCCTTCTTTAAGGTCGGCGCCGGTGCCGGTGCTTCTGCCTTCACTAAGGCTGCCTGTGCTTTTGTCAGCGCATCTGTCAGTGCGTTTAATGTAGCTGCGTCTGTAGCCGTTGTCTGCTTTGCTGCTGTATAGGCATCTGCAAATGCCTTCCAGGAAGCCTCGGTGTAGCCCGCTGCTCCTGCTGCATAGAGTGCGTCTGCCGCCGTAACAGCTTTGTCTAAGGCTGCCTTTGCTTCTGCATTCTGTACATCCTGGACGGTCTGAAGCTTCATACCCTCCGCAAGGGCATTTAATGCCGCCTGGAGCTCTGCGATTGTAACGCCTTCTTTATTGTAAGCTGCTTCTGCATCGGAAACTGCTTTGCTTAACCTGTCAAAGGACTCCTTCGTGTAAACGCCGTTTGCATTTCCGGCATCTACAACCTGCTTTGCTGCACGGATCTGTACAGAAAGTGCTTCCTTTGCAGCTTCAATGTCTGCGTCGGCCTGCAGCTTCAGTCCCTCTGCTGCCTTCTGTACGTTCCGAATTGCATTGTTAATCTGGTTCTTCGTAGCTTCTCCGCTGTTCAGAAGAGCTTCTGCGCTCTGAATGGCATCCTTTAGATCCGCTACTGTTTCCTTTGTATAGAGGCCCTCTTTTTCACCCGCAATCAGCTCTCTTGCACTGTTCAATTCTGCGGTTAATTCACCTGCCGCATCCGTAACCGTTACTTTTACGGCCTTTGTAAGGGTTGCCGGCTCTGCGCCCTCTCCCTTTGCAAGCGTTGCTGTGATTGTAATGGTTGCCTCTCCGGCTTTCTTCGCTGTTACTGTGCCGTCTGCCGCTACGTCTGCTACGTCATTGCCTTCCGTTACAGCATAGGTGAATACAACGCTGTCCTCATCCGGATGTCCGGATACTTCACAGTTACTGCTCAATACTGCCTTCGGGCTTAATGCGATTGTCTTATCTACCGTTAAATCTACGGTTTTGTCTGCCTGCGTAATTCCTGTAATTGTACAGGTACATGGAATCACGACTGCACTGCCGTAAGTAGTAGAAACGGTCATGGTCTTTCCGTCTTCGGAAACTGCCACATCCACATTTTCGGTTGCACCGGCTACCTTTGCCTTTACCGCATTGATAAATGCCGCGCTGTTTTCAAAAGCATAACCCTCATGAGCCGTCAATACAGTTGCTGCCGTGTAAGCAACACCGTCCTCGAATACGTCTGATTTGCCCAGAACATCCTTTGTTTCCGATTTACTCCAAACAGTCTTTGCATCATACGGCATTAATGTAAACTTCGCTATCGGCGCTTCTTCGTCAAGCAGGCTGCAAACATCGCCGTAGGTTTCTGCGCTCTGCAGGCCGGCTGTTACCGCGTCATTCGCATAGAAGTTAACGTCCGCCATGTAACCGATGCTGTCTGTAAACATGGTGTTAGCTTCCTTCGCCGCATTATACCCAAAGGTAAACGGTTCGTCCGCATGTACGGCAGTTGCATCCGTCGGCCTGTTGGCAGTAGGCGCTGAAAGCTCTCCGTCCGTGAAGAATCCCATATTGCCTGCGCCGTCAATAAATATTACAATATCATGCCATGCGCCATAGAAGGTATCCGGATCGAAATAATATTTCTGCTCCGGCCAGCCTGCTGCACTGTTCATATACATAATCAGGCAGTCGGATCCTTCTTCTCCTTCTTTTGACTCTACCTGGAATCCATACTGATGATCCATCTTACCAAGAATGTTTATATTGTTGTTTGGCGCTTCTTTTACAAACAGCTTAAAGGAAATCGCCATACCGTTCTCTCCATAAACATCAAACTTATCTGTTGTAGAAGTCGAGCCCAGCTGTCCTGCAAATCCCCAGATACCGTTTACATTGGCAAGTACCGGAGCCTCGCTGCCGTCCTTTACAACCATAGTCGCCGGATCCGCCGTCTTGTCTTCAACCGCCGTATAATGAACCGATTCTCCGTCATTGCCTACTGCGCTGTCCTGCGGATTCTTACCGATCTTTGGTTCGTTAAAGGCTACTGCCGGCGCCGACAGCTTTGTAACCTCACTGATGCTCTGCTTCGTTACGGTTACTTTCATATCTTTTGTAAACGTTGACGTCTCTTCGCCTGCTTTTGCAAGGGTTGCCGTTACGGTAATGGTTGCTTCGCCTGCTTTCTTTGCCGTTACAACGCCGGTTGCCGCGTCTACGTCAGCTACATCCGCGCCGCTCTTTACGCTGTACGCATAGGTCACGCTGTTCGGATGTCCTTCTACTGCACAGTCTCCGCTTACAACTGCCTCTGGCGCTAATGTAATGGTTGCCGTTGTTTCATTTGCCCCAATCTCAACACTCTGATCTGCAAGATTGATTCCGGTGATTTCACAGGTACAGGTAACCTCCGGCGCTCCCGGATAGGAAACCGTGATAACCATCTGCTTCTTATCCGCAGAAACCAGATCGGAAGAGCACACGTCTGAACTCCAGTCACAGCCTCATATCT
>CANDKL010000115.1 GCA_947385255.1 uncultured Roseburia sp.
CTCATACAAAAGTCCCTTCTGATCCGCAGACTGCTTCGGCGCCAGTGCGACAGAAACCTGTCTGCCTACAGCATGCATGGCGCTTCCAAGCCTCCGGACAAAAGCGGTAAACGCATCTCTGTCCTCCGCCAGAATGTATTCAAAATCAACGTCAACCCCTGCATAACCTTTTTCCAAAACCGTATCCGTAAGCTCCCCGATCAACCGGCCGGACGCCTCCTCCGAATGTACCACCGCATGAATCAGATGATTGTTAAACTGGCCGTCCGCTCCAAACGGCGTCAGGGTCAGTATCGGCAGCGCAAAAAACGCATCGGCCTGCTCTATCAAAAATCCATCGTCTAAGGCCGGCGGAATCAGCGCCCCTTCCGTGGTAAATCCATAAGAAAAAACCGAAAGCTCTGTCAGAAAGGGAAGCGTCTGACTGAGTGTCCAGCTGTTGATAAACGGATAGGCGTATCCGTTTATCCGAACCGCCCTTCTGCTCACCGCCGCTTCCCCCGCAGGGATCAGCAGCGCCTGCCCGATAACCAGTGTATACGGCGGCGCCAGCTGGTTGATAAAGATAATCTCCTCCTGCGGCGCCAGATATTCAGCGGCAATCGAATACACGGTATCACCGGCTTTTACAACATAAATTTCCATTGAAACTCCCAGAGAGTCTTTTTGATACTATATGCAGCCGTTACTCAATTGCATCCTCAATCACGGAAAAAAAGCGGTCTGTTGTAATGCTTCCGTCCGTAACCAGCGTTATATCGTCCCATGCCTTGTCGTTCAGCTCTGAGGAAAGGCCGGAGACAAATTCTTCATATACGTCGTCAAACGCCGCCTTTTCCCGGGCCTCCACAATCTTGGACTTATTCGCATCCGTCAGCTCCTCATTGAACTTATTGACGCATTTGATAAAATAAAATCCGTCCGATACCGCAATGCAGCCCGAAATTTCTTCATTGTCCAGCTCAAATGCCGCCTGCTCCGCTTCCTGCGGAAGCTCCCCTCTGCCAAAGGTAATCTCAATGGCCGGCTTCTGGTTGTAATTGCTGGCGACCGCTGCAAAATCCTCGCCGGCATTCAGCTTTGCCGTCACCGCCTCCGCTTCCTCCTGGCTTTTTACGTAGATCTGCATGGCCTCCATAATCCGGGCCTCGTCGTCGCTGACCTCCTCGTCCACGCCTCCCGTTAACGACCGGTAAACCTTGACTGCAAGCGCATAATCCTCATACATAGAAGAAATATCCGCTTCGGAAGCATCCATATACTCCAGCTCTTTTTTATTTAAAGACTGATAGTACGTTTTCGCGGCCTCCTTTACCTTCTGCCGCTCCTCCGCCGAAAGCGTAATCCCCTGCTCCTCCGCCAGCAAATCCATACATACGATCTTTGCCATTTCCGAAAGCGCAATCTCCTTAATATATTTTTTTAGCTTTCCCGTCTTGTAGCCCTGCTTCCAGAGATCCATGCCGTAGCTTTTGCCATAAATATTCTGATAATTGGCAAGATAAACCCTTGCTTCCTTAAGTCCGCAGGATTCGCTGCCAATCCGAAACACATCCTGACTGCCCAGCCCGCTCGTAATTACAACCTGCCTGCCGCCGATTTTACATCCGCCAAGGCAAAGCGTAACGGCCAGTATCCCGGCCAGCGCCGTATTCTTATTCTTCCTCATAGGTGCTCCAATTCTAATGCCTACCCTTCCACAATCAGGTATCTTCCATCCGAAAGTGCAAATACCTCGCTCGACTCTTCAAGCTCCGCATCGCTCATACCGGAAATGTCCATTCCCGCCTCGTCGAAGTATTCCCTTACCTCCTTTAAGCTGTCACAGACCACTGCCATACAGTCCTCCAAAAAGGCTTCCGCCTCTTCCGGATTCGATGCTACCCTTTCGCGGAACAGCTGCGATTGCTTCTCCAAAAATACTTTCAAACATTCATCATCATATGTCTCCATCATAATCCCCTTAGCTTTTTATTTTTATGCCATACGGCATATGGTATACTATATTATGAATTGCTGTAAATAGCAATGCCAAGATTTTTTAACTCCTGATAAAGCCTTGCCGCCGGAAGTCCCACAACATTATCATAATCCCCGTGGATTTCCCGGATAAACACAGAAAATCTGCCCTGTATCCCGTATCCGCCCGCCTTGTCAAACGGCTCCCCCGTTCTTATATACCAGCTCAGCTCCTCCTTCTCCATCGGATACACCACAACCTTCGTTTCCTCAAAAAAGCTGCATTCCCTGACAGAGCCGTTCTGACATACCAGAAGCGTTACTCCGGTATAGACCCTGTGGCTCTGTCCCTGCAGCAGGGAAAGCATCCGCCATGCATCCGCCTCATCCTTCGGCTTCCCCAGAATCTGCCCTCCAAAGGACACCGCTGTATCCGCTCCGATGATCACCGCGTCCGTTTCCTCCGCAAGCCTTTCGAAAACCTCCCTTGCCTTCTGACGGGACAAATCCATTACGGCCTCCGCCGGCTCGCAAAAGCTCGTGTTCTCTTCTCCCTCTGCCGGAACAATGGTAAATTCCAGGCCGATTTTTTCCAGTAATTCCTTTCTCCGCGGCGACGCGGACGCTAATATAAATTTCATACCTGTTCCTCACATCCCGAAAACGATTTTATTCTTGGCATAAAGGGCCTCTTTTATTCATTGTACAGCAGTAGCTCTATTTTCGCAAGCCTTGACAAAAAAAACAGGCTTCCACACACCGTTCCGTGCCGGAAACCCGTTTTCTGTTCTCATAGCTTCTGTTACATAATAATCTTCTTCGGACATTTCTCTACGCAGACACCGCAGCCGGTGCATTTCTCCTGATCGATATATGCCACATTTTCTACAACATGCACCGCGTCGCTCGGACAGTTCTTCTCGCACAAATGGCATCCGATACAGCCGACGGAGCAAGCCTTCATGACATCCTTCCCCTTATCCTTCGAATTGCAGTGGACCAGATGCTTCGCGTCATACGGTACCAGTTCAATCAGATTCTTCGGACAGGCTGCTACGCATTTGCCGCAAGCCTTGCACGCGTCCTTATCCACGAATGCAATTCCGTCTACGATATGGATTGCGTCAAACGGACAGGCCTTCACGCAGCTTCCGTAGCCCAAGCACCCGTAATTACAGGTTTTCGGACCGCCGCCCGGTACAAACGCCATAGCGCCGCAGTCCTCAATTCCGGTATATGCATAGTCCCGGTTTGCCTTTTCACAGGTTCCGGCACATTTTACAAATGCGACCTTCTTAACGCCCGCTCCTGCGGCAACCCCCATAATTTCGCCGACCTTCGCCGCCACCGGGTCACCGCCGACCGGACATCCGCCGACCGGAGCCTCGCCCTTTACAATTGCCGCCGCAAGGCCCGAGCAGCCCGCATAGCCGCAGCCGCCGCAGTTATTGCCGGGCAGCACGCCCAAAATCGCTTCCTCTCTTTCGTCTACCTCTACCTTGAATTTTTCTCCGGAGATCCCAAGGAAAAATCCAATAAAAATACCCACGCCGCCGACGATTACCGCGGCAATGATTACTGCCTGCATACTCATCTTCTCTTTCCTCCTAAATCATTCCAGAAAATCCCATAAACGCAATCGACATCAGGCAGGCGGTAATCAGCACGATTGCCGTGCCCTGGAACGGCTTCGGGATATCATTGTATTCAATTTTCTCACGGATTCCAGCCATAATGCAGATAGCGATAAAGAATCCGAACGCAGTGGCAAGCCCGTTGACTACGCTTTCCAAAATGCCGTATTCCTTCGTTACATTCGTAAGCGCCACGCCCAAAACGGCACAGTTTGTCGTAATCAGCGGAAGATATACGCCGAGACTCTGGTACAGGGAGGGGATGGATTTTTTCAAAAACATCTCTACAAACTGTACAAGCGCCGCAATGACCAGAATAAATACGATCGTCTGCAGATACTGCGTATCTGTAGGCGTCAGTATAAACTTATAAATCAAAGCCGTCACAAAGGAGGCAATGCCGATGACAAAGATTACGGCGCCGCCCATTCCGGCGGCCGTTTCCGTTTTCTTGGACACGCCAAGGAAGGGGCAGATACCTAAGAACTGGCTCAATACTACGTTGTTGACAACCGCCGAACCGATTGCAATTAAAATTAATGTCTTCATACGCGCCTATCCCCCTATTCTGATTTTTTGCCGGTACACATTGCAGACTGGCCGCAGTGCGCACAATCGCCTGTCAGGCAGCCGGACGGCGCTGCGAGAGGCTTGCCCTTCGCTTCCATCTTTTCCCTGACAATATTCATAACAGCAACCAAAAATGCAAGCACGAGGAATGCGCCCGGCGCCATAACAAAGATCGTAATCGGTGTAAACCATTCCAAGGAAAGGATCTGTACGCCGAAAATCTGTCCTGCGCCCAAAATCTCACGGATGATGCCGATACAGGTCAAGCCGAAGGTAAAGCCAAGCCCCATGCCGATTCCGTCAAAAATGGACGGCAGCACCGGATTCTTTGAAGCATAGCTCTCTGCACGGCCTAAAATAATACAGTTTACAACAATCAACGGAATATATACGCCAAGCTGTGTTGCCAAATCCGGTGTGTACGCCTTCATCAAAAATTCCACTACCGTAACTAAGGACGCCACGATGACGATAAACGCCGGCATACGCACGCCGTCCGGAATCACCTTACGGAATGCGGAAATCAAAAGGTTGGAGCATACCAGTACCAGCGTCGTGGAAAGCCCCATGCCAAGCCCGTTCATCGCCGCCGTCGTAACTGCAAGCGTCGGACACATACCGAGCATCAGCACAAACGTCGGATTCTCCTTAATTATACCGTTATATAAACGTTCCGTATATTTACTCATTACTCTGCGCCTCCTTCCAATACCTCGCGGAAGTATGTGATACATGCATTGACCCCGTTCGTCATCGCCCTTGAGGTAATCGTCGCACCAGAAATGGACTCGATCTCACTGTCGGACGCCGGAGCCTGTTTTACTACGGTAAAGCTGTCCGCCTGCTTATTTTTAAACTGGCTGGAAAACTCCTCGTTCTTCGCCTTATCGCCCAGACCCGGCGTTTCGGCGATGCTGGTGATGGAATAGCCGTTGACGGTACCGTCGCCTGCGATACCGACCGAAAATGTGATATTCGCCTGGCTGCCGTCCTTTGCGGTTACGGTAATGACATAGCCTAATTCGCTGCCGCTGCCGTCCTTCGCCACCTGCACGTCTGTAATCTCATCGGCAAAGCCGTTTTCATCCATAACAGAAGCCGCCGCTTCCTTGTCAAACGCCTCATATGCCTCGAAGCTCTCCGCACCTTCAAATACCTGCTGGTACGCCGCCTGCGCCTTTGCCGTATCCGCCGCCGCAATCGGCTCCTTGGTAATCCCGTAAACCAGACCCAAAACGAAGCCGAGCACCAGCGTAAACGCCGTTAAAATCAACGCGTCATGCACTATCTTTTTATTCATGCTTCTTCGCCTCCTTTACCAGTCCAAACGCCCTTGGGATTGTAATCTTCTCAATCATCGGAACGAGCAGGTTGCTCAGAATAATCGCAAAGGAAACGCCCTCTGCATTCGCACCGAACATACGGAACAATCCGGTCAGTATCCCCAGGCAGATCCCGAACAGAATCCTGCCGTTCGGCGTAATCGGCGAAGTCACATAGTCGGTCGCCATAAAGAACGCGCCCAACATCAGGCCGCCGCCGCAAAGCTGCGCCGTGATGTAATTGAAATCAAACCCGTGTCCGCTGAACAATACCAGAAAAATCACAAACGTCACAATGTAGGTTCCGGGTATTCTCAAATCAATCACGCCCAGTAAAATCAAAATAACCGCCCCGATTAAAATCGCAATCGCAGAGGTCTCCCCAATCGTACCTGCCGTCTTTCCAATCAGCATATCCATCGCATTGACCGCTTCTCCATTCCGCATCGCTGCAAGCGGCGTCGCTCCGGTATAATCGTCGATAGCAAACTTTGTCATATCTGCCGCAAATGCAATCAAAAGAAAGCATCTTGCGCCAAGCGCCGGGTTCATAAAATTCTGTCCTAAGCCCCCGAACATCATCTTTACGATGGCAATCGCAAATACGCCGCCGATGACCGCTTCCCACCACGGCAGTGTCGGCGGGAGGTTCAGCGCCAGAAGAAGCCCCGTTACAACGGCGCTGAAATCATTTATGGTGCTCTTTTTATGTACTATCTTTTCAAAAATCCATTCGGTCGCCACACAGCTTGCAATGGTTACAAGAATCAGTATCAGCGCCCTGTACCCAAAGTTATAGATTCCAAATGCCGTCGTCGGCAGCAGTGCAAGCACAACGTAAAACATAATCCGGCTGCTGGTATCTTTGGAACGGACATGCGGCGATGATGATACGTTAAATAAATCACTCACAAAAATCCACCTCTTTCTATCTTACTTTGCTTATTTCTTCCTCTTTGCCGCTAAAACCTGCTTCTTCATGGTCTTAACCGACTGTGCCAGCGGCCGTTTTGCCGGACAGACATAGCTGCAGCTTCCGCACTCCACGCACTCTAGGCCATGCCATTTCTCGAATACGTCGCTCAAGCCCCGCTCACCGAAATCCGCCAGCCTTGACGGAACCAAAAGCTCCGGACAAGCCTCGACACAGCGTCCGCAGTTGATGCAGGCCGTCGGCTCATAAGCTGCCACCTCGTCCGCCGTAAAGCAAAGCAGGGAGGAAGAGGTCTTCGTCGCCGGCACGTCCAGATCAAACATCGCAAAGCCCATCATCGGCCCTCCGGCAATCATCTTTTTGCACTCGCCTTTGAAGCCGCCCGCCGCTTCCAAAAGCTCCCTGTAGTTCGTTCCGACGCAAATATAAAAATTCTGCGGCTCCGCAATCGCATTTCCCGTCACCGTAAAAATCCGGTTCATTAACGGCTGCCCCAATACGACCGCATGATAAATCGCTACCAGCGTTTCTACATTGTCCACAATACACCCCGCGTCCGCCGGAAGCATCTTGGAATTGATCGAGCGCTTCGTCACCGCATAGATGAGCTGGCGCTCCCCGCCCTGCGGGTATTTTGTCTTAAGCTCGGCAACCTCCATACGCTGTTCCTTCTGCACCAGCTCCTTAAGCTTTGCAATGCAGTCCGGCTTGTTGTCCTCTATGCCGAACACGCCCTTTGCTCTCGGAAAAAGCTGCAGCACCACGCGCATTCCGGCTACTAATTTCTCCGGCTGTTCTATCATCCTGCGGTAATCGGAGGTCAGATACGGCTCGCATTCCGCGCAGTTGGCAATGATGTACTCAATCTTGTCCGGTTCCTTTGGAGAGAGCTTCACATGCGTCGGGAAACCGGCCCCGCCCATGCCTACTACGCCTGCTTCTTTGATCTTTTCGATAATCTCCTTATTGGAAAGCGCCGAAACATCCTCTGTTTTCTGGTATTCCACCTCTTTCATCTCGCCGTCGCTCTCAATTACAATGGATTTTACCATATCGCCTACGGTCACGCGGCGCGGCTCAATCTTCTTTACCGTTCCGGATACGGAGGCATAAATCGGCGCGGATACAAACCCGCCCGCTTCGGCAATCTTCTGCCCTCTCAAAACCGTATCGCCCACTGCAACGATCGGGCTCGCCGGGGCCCCGATATGCTGCGACAGCGGATATACAAGTTCTCCTTTGGGTAACAATTCGCGGATCGGCTTATCCTTGGATAAATCCTTGCCATCGTATGGATGGACACCGCCTTTAAAAGTCATCAAACCCATTTACGTGTCCCCACTTTCTTAAATAATCTTTTTGTTTTTATAAATAATTTATAAAAAGCGCTACTTTGCATTATAGCACAACCTGTCAGTTTTTGCAGTCTATTTTTGTTTTTTTTTCGATACTGCAAGATGGAAAAGTTACTTTTCCGGCATTGCTTCACATCCTCCGATTTTTAATTTCTTTACTGCAGCAGCGCCAAAACTCCCTGCGGATTCCGGTTTGCCTGGGCAAGCACAGACTGCCCTGCCTGCGCCAGAATCTGGTTTGTGCTGTACGCAACCATTTCCCGCGCGATATCGGTATCACGAATTCTGGACTCTGCCGAAGCCGTATTTTCCGCCGTATTGTCCAGATTCGCAATCGTATGCTCCAAGCGATTCTGCGTCGCCCCCAGTGAAGAGCGCATCTGCGAAACCAGGTTCACCGCATTCTGGATCAGCTTCATCGATCTTCCTGCATTCTCAAACGAATCCATATACAGGCATTGCTCCGAATTGTAAAGGTTTTTCTTTCCGGTCACCGGATCATATGACATCCAGTTCAAATATGCCGTATCTCGTTCGTCTGTCATCTCGATATACTCAATAGAAGGTATCGTTTGCAATATCTGATCAATTGCGCTTGGATCCGGCCTGTCAAAAGGAAGTGCCAGCCCCAGCGCATGCGTATCCATCGCCTTAATTTCCACCACAATCCCCTGTCCGGAAAGCGCTCCCACCTGGAGGCTCTTATTCCGAAAGGAACCGTCCAATAAATTCATGGTATTAAACTGCGTCGTATTGGCAATCCGATCAATTTCACTTCCCAGCTGATCGATCTCTTTTTTGATATGAGCCCGATCGATGGAGGTATTGGTATCATTCGCCGCCTGGATCGCCAGCTCGTTCATTCTCTGGACAATCGTGTGAACCTCGCCCAGCGCACCCTCTGCGATCTGAATCATCGAAACCCCGTCCTGCGCATTTTTCGAAGCCCGCCCCAGCCCCCGGATCTGGCTGCGCATCTTTTCCGATATGTATAAGCCTGCCGCGTCGTCCGCCGCACGGTTGATCCGATACCCGGAGGACAGCTTTTGAATGCTGTCTGACTGCCCGGACACTGCAACGCCCATTACCCTGTCTGCATTTGCCGCCTGTAAATTATGCTGTATAACCATATATTCCCTCTTTCTGTCAAATATTCCTGTCCTTTTAAAATTCCTGCACTGCAAAACCGGCCTGCGATTCTTCCGCAGCTCCAAAATGCAATATATGT
>CANDKL010000116.1 GCA_947385255.1 uncultured Roseburia sp.
ACACAGTAGAGAACACTCTTTCCCTACACGACGCTCTTCCGATCTAAGCAGATGGCGATTGATGCAGATTTGAATACAGGAATTATATCAGAAAAGGAAGCAAGGGAGCGCCGTGCTAAAATTCAGGCGGAATCCAGCTTTTTTGGAAATATGGACGGTGCTACGAAGTATGTAAAGGGAGACGCTACGGCAGGCCTGATCATCACCTTCGTCAACCTGATTGGCGGAACGGCGATGGGCATGCTGCGGCAGGGATTGAGCTTTGGCGATGCGATTTCGCAGTTTGGCCTTCTGACCATCGGAGACGGGCTCTGCAGCCAGATTCCCTCTCTCCTGATTTCATTGGCAACCGGTATTCTTGTTACGAAGGCTTCCAACGAGGCAGACGTCGGTACGATTTTAGTAAAGCAGCTGTTCGGCATACCGAAGGTGCTTTATATCGTCGGCGCGACCATGTGCTTTTTGGGACTTGCAACCCCGTTTGAGTGGTATCTGTTCGTAGGCCTGGGCGCAGCGTTTTTGCTTGCCGGAAGGAGTATCTCCAAGCATATCGGCATTGAGCATATCGAAGACGAGGCAGGGTTGGAAGAGGAGGAAGCAGAAGAAATCCGCAAGCCGGAGAATGTGGTTTCCTTGCTGCAGGTGGATCCGATTGAGCTGGAATTTGGCTATGGTATTATACCGCTTGCAGATGTCAACCAGGGCGGGGATCTGCTGGACCGTGTTGTGATGATACGAAGGCAGATTGCGTTAGAGCTTGGTACGGTGGTGCCGATTATCCGTCTGCGGGATAACATTCAGCTGAATCCAAATCAGTACATAATCAAAATTAAAGGAATTCAGATTACAGAAGGAGAAATTCTTTTCGATCATTATATGGCGATGAATCCGGGATATGTAGAAGAAGAAATTACTGGAATACCAACCTTTGAGCCGTCGTTCCATCTGCCGGCGATTTGGATTACGGAAGGGCAGAGGGAGCGTGCGGAGAGCTTAGGCTACACGGTGGTGGATCCGCCGTCGATTATTGCAACGCATCTGACGGAGATCATCCGTACGCATATCGACGAGCTTTTGACACGGCAGGATGTGCAGAATTTGGTCAACAATCTAAAGGAGAGCAATCCTGTTCTGGTGGAGGAACTGGTACCGAAGCTCTTAGGGCTGGGAGAAATCCAGAAGGTGCTGCAGAACCTCCTGCGGGAAGGGATTTCCATTCGGGATCTGCTTTCCATTTTCGAGACACTGGCGGATCATGCCGCGACGACAAGGGATACGGACGTATTGACCGAATACGTAAGGCAAAGCCTAAAGCGCGCCATTTCCGGCAAGTACTTCGCGCCGAATGAGGTGACCAGTGTGATTACCCTGGATCCCAAAACGGAGCAGGATATTATGTCGTCGATTAAGCAGACCGAGCAGGGGGCGTACTTAACGCTCGATCCGGAGCGTACAAAGGCAATTATCGCTTCTGTGGAAGCAGAGGTAGCGAAGCTTGAGAATCTCGGCAAAAATGCCATTATAATAACCTCTCCGATTGTAAGGATGTACTTTAAGAAGCTTACATCGGATTATTTCAGGGATTTGATTGTAATTTCTTATAATGAGGTCGAATCCAATGTTGAATTACAATCAGTTGGGATGGTGACAGGATAATGACAATTAAGAAATTTCAGGGAAAAACGCAGGAAGAGGCGATTGCGAAGGCGAAGGCAGAGCTTGGCGAAAATGCGGTGATCATGAATGTAAAGGAAGTAAAACCCAGAGGTCTGTTCCAGTCCTTTAAGAAATCCTCCTTTGAGGTCACGGCCGCTACGGAGGAAAAGGAAAAGCATGTGGATTCCGGCGTGGCATTAAAAAATCTGCAGAAAATGCATGAAACGATCAATATGGCGGCAGACGAGCCGATTCAGATACCGCCTCCTGTTTCACCGCAGACTGTACAGCAGCAGTCTGCAGCCGCACAGACTTCCACCGTACAGCAGACGGTGGATCCGGGCAGGGCGGCAGAGCAGAGCGCGATTGAATTTTTAAAGCGCAATGCCGGTCTTTTAAAGAAAGACGACGCGGACGAACGGGAGCGCATTGAAGAGAAGCTGGAGAACTTACAGAGTATTTTAGAGAAGCAGCTGGCCTCCGGTGCGGGCAGGGACTCCGGGGAGCGGGAGTTTGCCAAGGCGGATTCCAAGAAGAAGGAGAATCTGGCCTTTATCAAGGTGCTGTATGAGACGCTGATCAACAACGGTGTGAATGAAAAATATGTCAATCAGATTATGGATGAGCTGGAAAAGGTCAACTGGAACGGCAACAGCGTGGATCAGATCCTTTCCAATGTATATCAGAAGATGATTTTAAAATTCGGCCAACCCCGCGGAATTGATTTTGCCGGGAGAAGGCCCAAAATCATTTTCTTTGTAGGACCGACCGGTGTCGGAAAGACGACAACCGTGGCCAAAATTGCTTCTAAGCTGAAGGTAGAGCAGGGAAGGAGAATTGCGTTTCTGACGGCAGATACTTACCGGATAGCAGCGGCAGAGCAGCTTCGCACCTATGCCAATATTCTGGACATTCCGCTGACGATTATTTATTCCGCAGGAGAATTAAACCAGGGCATTGAGCAGTTAGAGGATTATGATGCAATTTTAGTGGATACGGCAGGCTTTTCCCATAAAAGCCCGAACCAGAAGGAGGATGTGAAGTCCTTAATTCAGAGTGTGGAGGTCCCCTGCGAGGTTTATCTGGTGCTCAGCGCAACGACAAAGTACAAGGATCTGGTAGAGATATCCGACGTCTACAAGGAAATTTCAGATTATAAAATTATATTTACAAAATTGGATGAAACGACAACCTATGGAAATATCCTGAATATTAAAATGTATTCCGGGGCAGAGGTTTCTTATATTACGAATGGACAAAATGTACCCGATGACCTTGAAATTTTTAATTCCCAGAAGATGGTCAAGAGGTTATTAGGAGGAAGTTAGCCTATGGATCAGGCAGAACAGCTTAGGAATGTGATTAAGCAAAAAAGCAAGGAAGCGCCGCCGAATTGTGCCAGAGTCGTTACCGTCACCAGTGGAAAGGGCGGTGTCGGGAAGTCAAATGTTGCAGTGAACATGGCAGTCTGGTTCCGGAAAATGGGCAAACGGGTTCTGATTTTTGATGCGGATTTAGGTCTGGCAAATGTAGAGGTTATGCTGGGGGCAGTGCCGGAATATAATTTAAGTGATCTGATATACAGGGGAAAGAGTATTCGGGAGATCATTACACCGGGTCCGATGGATATCGGCCTGATTTCCGGCGGCCTTGGAATTTCCGGCCTGAATAATCTGTCAAAGGATCAGATCCTTTATCTGGTACACAGCCTTTCGGAATTAAATGAGCTTGCAGATATTATTGTCATAGATACGGGAGCGGGCATCTCGGACAGTGTTCTTGAATTCGTCATGGCAAGTCCTGAGGTTCTGCTGGTCAGTACACCGGAGCCAAGCTCGCTTACGGACTCCTATTCTCTGCTTAAGGCGTTATACCGCAATCCAATTTTTTATAAGGACAGAGTGCGGATCAATATTGTTGCCAACAAGGTAGGCAGCTCAGAGGAGGGCAAGGCCGTATATGCCAGGCTGAACGCCGTTGTTTCGCAGTTTTTGAAGGGCAGCATTTATTTTCTGGGTATGATACCGCAGGACAGGGAGATGGAGGCTGCGGTCCGCAGCCAGAGGGTCGTTTCGGTGGAAAGGCCGAATGCCCCGTCTTCCAGGGCTTTTCAGGTTTTAGCAAATAATTATATCAACAATGAGAACAAAATGATATCCGTACACGGCGGCATCGCCCAGGTTCTTATGAATTTTTTGTCGAGAATAGGAAATTAAGGAGGAAAAGCGATGGCTACAAATATGATACGTTTAGGCGATAAAACAGATATCCGTATGCTCCAGGAGGCAGAGCGGGAATTGCAGACAGGGGTTTCGGCCCATATATACAAAAGTCAGGTGAACGACATAGGCCCGGACGGCGGGATTGAGGTTACCATGCCGATTGAGCATGGGAAGGTCGTTCTGCTCTCGCTCGGTGTACGCTATGAATTTGTATTTTATACCAATGCAGGCTTGTATCATGCAATCGGACGTATTAAAGAGCGTTATAAAAAGGATAATATTTATGTGTTTTTGATTGAACTGCAGTCACAGCTTGAAAAGTTCCAGCGAAGGGAATATTACCGCTATCCCTGCCTGATAGATATCAAATTTTATCAGATTTCCGAGCAGGATGCCAAAAAAGTACCGCCGGATCGGATTCTACGTATGTTCCGGGAAAGCAGAGAGGCAGAAAGCGCCCAGAAGGACGGGATGCTTTTGGACATCAGCGGCGGCGGCGCCAAGTTTATCGGCAGGGACAGGCTTGAGGTAGACAGCTATATTCTGATGATCGTCCGTCTGACCAGCAGCAGTATGGATAAGCAGTATTTTATTAAGGGCCATGTGCTGGCCTCTGAGGAAGCGGAAAACCGCTGGGGCAAGGTGGAGACGCGCGTGCAGTTTATTTTCCATGACAACCGGATGCAGGAGGAAATTATCCGCTATATTTTCGAGGAGGAAAGAAAGATCCGGAAAAAGAGCTGACAACGACAGGATATGTAATATCCGGATATGGAGGTAAAAATGAGTAAATTTACATTGGAAGAGGTCAACTCAATGTATGTTGACGTATTAAGGGAAATCGGAAATATTGGGGCAGGAAATGCAACGACGGCAATTGCGTCTATGCTGGGAATTCGTTTGGATATGAGTGTGCCCAAGGTGGCGCTTTTAGAGGTTTCACAGTTAGGATCTTCCATTTGCCGTGAGGATGAGACCATTGTCGGTATTTTTTTAGAGGTTCAGTCGGATATTGAAGGCAGTATGATGTTTTTGCTGAAAATGGATTCTGCGCAGTGTCTGGTCAACAAGCTGATGGGCAGGGACGGAGAGTTCAAAGAGGAATTTGACGAAATGGATTTATCTGCATTAAAGGAGATCGGCAATATCATTGCGGCATCTTATCTCAATGCGTTGTCCAGCTTGACGAACTTGGTGATTACACCGTCAATTCCGTATATTGCTGTCGATATGGCAGCGTCTATCTTAAGCGTCCCCGCCATTCAGTTTGGACAGTTTGGGGATCATGCGCTTTTGATTCAGACTGAGTTTGGAGATGATGTACTGATCAATGGGTATTTTATCCTGATGCCGGAAGAGGATTCGTATGATAAGATATTAACAGCACTTGGTTTATCATTATAAGGAGAGGAAAATGAGCAAGGTTATAAAAGTAGGTATGGCGGATCTGAATATATGTAAGTCGCCTGATATTATAACGACGCTGGGACTCGGTTCCTGCATAGGCCTGACTTTATATGATCCGGTTACAAAGGTAGGCGGCATGGTGCATTACATGCTGCCGGACAGTACACAGATGAGGAACAACAGCAATATTGCAAAATTTGCAGATACAGGAATTGAAGAGCTTTTAAAGCGGGTGGTGCGCGCAGGGGCAAACCGGAACCGCCTGGTTGCCAAAATTGCCGGCGGGGCAAGGATGTTCTCTGTCAGCGGCAGCTCGAATGTCAGCAACATAGGAGAGCGCAATGCGCTTGCGGCAAAAGCAAAATTAAGGCAGCTTAAGATTCGTCTGGTTGCGGAGGATACGGGCTTAAATTATGGGCGTACGGTGGAATTGCATTGTGAGACAGGGGATTTTTATATTAAAGCGATCGGCAAGCCGTTGAAGAAAATATAAAGCCTCTGGTATGGGAGGAATCAAGTATGAATACAAAATCCATACCGGCATGTTTAGCGCTGCTTGCCGGCTTTGTAACTTGTATTATGTCATTTATACAGCATGTGGATACCGTGGTTTTTGCAAAGAGGTTTATCATAGTATGTATCATCTTCTATGTAATCGGTACAGCAGCCAGTGTAATTATCAATATGAATTTTAAGGATATGGCCGCAGACGGGGAAGCGGATCCGCAGGAGGCAGACGGTTCCTTGGACGAAAATAAGGATGGACAGGCAGACGGTGAGATCATTGAGGAAAAAGAGGTATAATCTGCCGTTCGGTAATGGGGGCTTGAAATGAAGACAACGGAAAGAGAAAAGTTATGGGAAGCTTATCAGAAAAATCCGTCGCCGGAAATACGTGAGCAGATCATTTTGGAATATGCGCCATTGGTCAAAATTGTAGCAGGCAGGCTGAGCATGTACTTAGGCTACAATGTAGAATATGATGATTTGGTAGGATATGGAATATTCGGGCTGATTGATGCAATTGATAAATTTAATTCCCAAAAGGACGTAAAATTTGAAACGTATGCAAGCCTTCGGATCCGCGGATCGATCCTGGATCAGATCCGCAAGATGGACTGGATTCCAAGAACAGTCAGGCAGAAGCAGAAGAAGCTGGATGAAGCGATTAAGCGTGTGGAAATGCGGACCGGCAAGAATGCCAGCGACGAGGAAATTGCGCTTGAGATTGGGATATCCGGCGACGAGCTTTTGATCTGGCAGTCCCAGCTGAAGATCACAAATGTCGTTTCCTTAAACGAATTTGTGGAGCAGGGAAGCGAACCGGTGATGGATGCCGGGGGCAATTCCCATTTTATACAGCCGGAAGAAAAGATACAGGAGAACGAATTAAAAGAGGTATTGAAGGATACTCTGGAGACACTGACGGAAAAGGAGCGCAGGGTCATTGAGCTTTACTATTATGAGGAGCTGACCCTGAAAGAAATCAGCAGGATTTTAGGTGTTTCCGAATCCAGAATATCGCAGCTTCATACAAAGGCGCTGCAGAAAATGCGTAAGAAAATGGGAAGCTATATGGATATTCTGACAGATTAAAGGGAAGGGAGGCTTGCATATGGAAAACAGAAACAGTTATTTTAAGCCGGTTATAGAAAACGGTATTTTAAGCCTTGATTTTTTTCCCGCAGAGGAAGGCGGGAAGCAGCTCGACGTGAAAGAGGTAACGGCTTATCTGGTCAGCGAGGGATACCGCGAGTATGATACCAGAGCGCTAAGCCAGGCGGTTTCGTCTGCAGTGCCCGAACAGGTGTACATCGGAAAAAGCAGGGCAAGAGTCCTTCCTGAGAAGGTTCTGGTGGAGTTGTCCTTAGATGCCATGCTGATCCGCTGCAAATTTTATCCGCCCTCAGAGGGAGGACGTGCGATTACCATGGATGATATTTTGAATGCCTTAGCGGAGAAGAAGGTTGTCTATGGAATTGATGAAAATATCATTGGGCGTTTGCTGCAGTACAGGGAGTACTGCACGGAGTATCTGATTGGAAAAGGAACTCCGCCCACTCTGGGCAGAGATGCCAAAATCGAATATTATTTTGCAACAAGTAAGAGCTTAAAGCCGAAGCACAACCAGGACGGATCCGTGAATTACCACGATTTGAACGTTATCAGCAAGGTCGAGGCCGATCAGATGATTGCCAGACTGATTCCTGCCGTACCGGGCAAAGCGGGACGGGATGTGCTCGGCAGTGAATTAAAGCCAAGAGACGTCAAGGATCTCAAGCTTTCTTATGCCAACAATATCCGGATATCCGAGGACGGGACCAAGCTGTATTCCGAGGTGACCGGGCATGCCTCCTTGGTGCAGGGCAAGGTATTTGTTTCCAGCGTCTATGAGGTTCCGGCCGACGTGGACAATTCCGTCGGGGATATCAATTATCCGGGAAACGTATCGGTAAAGGGAAATGTAAAGAGTGGGTTTGTCATTTATGCCGACGGGGATATTATGGTAGAGGGCGTCGTAGAGGGCGCCAAGCTGTATGCGGGGGGACAGATTATTGTACAGCACGGCATCCACGGCATGGGCAAGGGCGTGCTTTCTGCAAAGGGGAACGTCATTGCAAAATTTATCGAGGGTGCGACGGTGAAGTCCGGCGGCTATGTGGAAACAGAATCCATTATCCAGAGCCGGGTTTCCGCAAATACGGAGGTAAATGTCAGCGGCGGAAAGGGGTTTATCCGCGGCGGAAGCGTACGGGCGAGCAATAAGGTTTCCGCCAAGATCATCGGCTCGGAGATGGGTACGGCGACCAGCGTGGAGGTCGGAATAGAGCCGGAGAAGCAGGAGCATTATCAGAGGCTGCAGGAGGAAGCGAAGGAGATTGCCAAAAAGATTGAGCAGATCCGTCCGATTCTGGTCAATTACAGTGAAAAGCTGAAGGCGGGAATCAAGCTTCCGCCGGAAAAGGCTCATTTTATGAAGACGCAGGTGATGGCGTTAAAGGCGCTGCAAGGGCAGCTTGCGCCGATTAACGAAGAAATCAATTCCCTGCGCATGAATTTTGTAAGTGCAGTCAGGGCAAAAATAGAAGTACAAGGGGTCATTTACCCCGGGGTAAATATCAAGATTTCCGAGCTTTCCATGACGGTAAAGGGCGAGCGGAAATACTGTCAGTTTTTTAAATCTGACGGAGAGATTAAAGTGGCGAACCTGTAGGCATGCAAACGTGTGAGGTGGTATAAATGGCAGTGGGGCCGTTGACATTAAACGGAATGATTCCAAGGACACAGGATATAGGCGTAATCAAGCAGCAGGAAGACAGCAAGCCTATGATAGACCAGCAGAATATACAGTCGCAGATGAAGACGCAGGAGACCCGGCAGCTAAAGCAGGTGAACCATGCGGACGATACGGAGCAGCATGAGAAGCGCTACGACGCCAAGGAAAAGGGCAGCAACGAATACAGGGGACAGCAGCAGAAGAAAAAGAAAAAGCTGGAAGAGGAAAAAAACAGCCGGCCCAGCTATACCTGGGAGGGCGGCCGTTTTGATATGAAAATTTAGAGGAGAACAGGTGGTATGACAGGAGTAGAAATTCTGTTACTGGTAATCGGAGTGGTATTTTACGTTGCCAGTTTCTTTGTTACGGAAAAATTAAGTCCGGGAGAATTGAATAAAATCGGCGAGCTCAGTAATGACGAGATTCAGAAGGTCA
>CANDKL010000117.1 GCA_947385255.1 uncultured Roseburia sp.
GCATGTGAATCTGAGCAGCCTGAGCGATGAGGCAGCCATGGCACAGGTGAATATGACAAATGAGGCGATTTATAAAATTACAGGAGAGTATCCGGAGTACATACGTCCGCCGTACGGCTGCTGGAAAAGCAACCTGGATTATGACACCACGATGATTGAGGTGCTCTGGAATGTCGATCCGCTGGACTGGAAGACGGACGATGCCAAAGCTGTCGTAGATCGGGTCTTAAGCGAGGTACAGGAAAACGATATTATCCTCCTGCACGATGCTTCGGATTCCTCCGTGAACGCCGCATTTGAGATTGTCGACAGGCTTACGGCGGAAGGCTATATTTTTGTGACGGTGGATGAGCTTTTGTTTGACTGAGGTACCTTTGGAATTTGCCGGGAGAAATCCCGGCTTCCAAATCCGCTCTTGACAGGCGATCAGATCCGCCTTATACTGAAAACCAGTTGAATTCTCAACAGTCTTTTTTCTTTTTATCCAATGAATTCCCAAATCTGAAAAACAATGATTTTATGGTTGACTTTTTTTGAAAAGTATACTACTATGATAACTATAAATACGAACATAAGTTTGTTCTTGAGATTAAAAGAAGGAGATAAGGATAAGATGGCAAAGGAAGATAAGAAATCAGATAAGAGATTAGATAAAAAAGCCGGCGACAAGAAGGATGAAAAGCTGAAGGCTCTGGAAGCCGCAGTTGCCCAGATTGAGAAGCAGTATGGCAAGGGCTCTATTATGAAGCTTGGAGAGTCTGCGAAGACGATGAATGTAGATGCGGTGCCGACCGGCTGCTTAAGCCTCGATCTGGCGCTTGGTATCGGGGGATTGCCGAAGGGACGTGTGATTGAAGTATACGGTCCGGAATCCAGCGGTAAGACGACAGTAGCGCTGCATGTGGTTGCTGAGGTACAGAAGTTAGGCGGAATCGCCGGATTTATTGATGCGGAGCATGCCCTGGATCCGGTATATGCGAAGCACATCGGCGTCGACGTTGACAATCTCTATATTTCACAGCCGGACTGCGGGGAGCAGGCGCTTGAAATTACGGAGACGATGGTGCGCTCCGGAGCGGTGGATATTGTCATTGTGGACTCGGTAGCCGCGCTTGTGCCCAAGGCGGAGATTGACGGCGATATGGGGGATTCCCATGTAGGCCTGCAGGCCAGGCTGATGTCCCAGGCGCTCCGGAAGCTGACATCCGTGATCAGCAAGTCGAATTGTATTGTACTTTTTATCAATCAGCTCCGCGAGAAAGTAGGCGTAATGTTTGGAAACCCCGAGACGACGACCGGCGGACGTGCGCTGAAATTCTATTCCTCGGTGCGTCTGGACGTCAGGCGGATTGAATCCTTAAAGCAGGCCGGAGAGGTAATCGGAAACCGCACCCGCATTAAGGTTGTGAAGAATAAAGTAGCGCCTCCGTTCCGCGAGGCAGAGTTTGACATTATGTTCGGCCAGGGAATTTCCCAGGAGGGAGATATCTTAGATCTGGCGGCAGACTGCAGTGTGGTGAATAAGTCCGGCGCATGGTATGCGTACAACGGAGAGAAGATTGGACAGGGACGCGAGAATGCCAAGCAGTATTTGCGGGAGCACCCGGAGATAAAGAGTGAGATTGATCGGCAGGTCCGTGCGCATTATGAGCTGATCGATTCAGAAGCGGACGGCGGGGAGGCGCCGGAAGCAAAGGAAGCAGAGGCTAAGCAGCCCGGAGCGCCGGAGGATGCCCCCAGCAGGCCGCAGGAGCCTGCACAGCAGCCCGATAAGGCGGCGGAGGTATAATGGGATACCTTGTTACGGAATGCACGTCAGCGGGGAAAGGACGCATGGAGATCAGCCTGGACGGAAGGCGTGTATTCTGGCTGTACGCTGCGGAGGTAAGACAGCTTTCTTTAGAAAACGGGGCAGAGCTCTCAGAGGAGCGGTATCAGTACATACTTCATGAAATCATCGGCAGGCGTGCGATCAAACGGGCGATGCATCTATTGGAGCGGCAGGAGAGAACGGAGCATCAGCTTCGGGAGAAGCTGCGCCTGAGCGATTATCCGGAGGAAGCGGTAGAGGATGCAGTTGCTTATGTTAAGCGGTATCACTATCTGGACGACGCGCGCTATGCCAGGACCTTTATCCGGTTTCATCAGGGAGAACGCAGCAGGAAGCGTCTGGAAACGGATTTGCTGCGGCGCGGCGTGCCGGGGGACGTGATAGCAGACAGCATGGAGCGGGAGTTTTCCTCCGATGAAAAGGAACAAATACGCCGGCTGTTAGAGAAGAAACAATTTTCGGCTGATACGGCAGATGAAAAAGAGCTTCGGAGGATGTATGGGTATTTGATGCGCAGAGGGTTCCGGGGCGCGGATATTTTGTCTGTCCTGAGAACGGATTCGTGCTGCAGCTGAGGGCCGTGTGATGGATCCTCCGGAGAGGCAAGGCCCTGCCATTCCAAAGTCATCCGCCATTTCACATTCCACCCGATTCGTAATATACTGTATATGGGAGGATGTAAAATGAATGATGTTATTTTCATGGCATTCATAGCGACTGTCGGGACATGGTCTGTCACGGCTTTGGGTGCCGCAACCGTTGTATTTTTTAAAACGCCGAATCCAAGGATGCTGAATCTGATGCTTGGCTTTGCAGCCGGGGTAATGGTAGCGGCCAGCTTCTGGTCCCTGCTGCAGCCTGCAATTGAACGTGCGGAGGCTTCATCGGAGGTACCGGCTTATCTGGTGGCTACGGCAGGTTTTTTGTGCGGAGCAGTGTTTATGTGGGCTTCGGATAAAATTGTGACCTATGCCAGACGCAGGGCAGACAGCACGCAGGGTGGGCCGCACGAACGTCTCAACCGGATTATGATGCTCGTGCTCTCCATTACCATCCACAATATACCGGAGGGTCTTGCCGTTGGCGTGGCATTCGGTACGCTGCAGGAGGGGCAATACTCTGTGGAGAGCCTGATGGGAGCGATTACCATTGCAATCGGGATTGGCCTGCAGAATTTTCCGGAGGGCGCGGCCGTTTCCATACCGCTTCGCAGGGAAGGGTATTCCCGCAGGAAGAGCTTTTGGATCGGGCAGGCCTCCGGCATGGTGGAGCCGATTGCCGGAGTACTCGGCGCATTACTGGTCGTATATATGGAGGCAGTGCTGCCGTATGCGCTTTCCTTTGCAGCCGGGGCGATGATTCTGGTTGCGGTCCATGAGCTGATTCCGGAATGCCAGAAGAACCAAAACGTGCAGCCGTATGTTTCAACTATGGGGATTATACTGGGATTTGCTGTGATGATGCTTTTGGATGTGATGCTAGGATAAAGGAGTACACCTTTTACCGTGTACTCCTTTTGGAATTTTATGGCATGATGTATGCGGCTTTGTGTAAACCGTTTGCCTGCAAACGCTTTTGCAGCGTGCCAAATTGCTTTGCTTTCATTTTTTTGCTGACGGTAACGCTGCAGCCGGAGGGCGTGTTTTGAAACGCTTTTTTTCCGATGCTCGGCGCTTTGGTACCTTTGAATGTGATGCTCTTTAACTGCGTGCATTTCCGGAAGGCCTGTGCGCCGATGGATGTCACATGCTTGCCAAGCGTTATGGCTCTTAGCTTCTTTCCGGAAAAAGCATTCTTTTCAATGGAGGTAACCTGAAAGGTATAGCCGTCTTTTTTGACGGTTGCCGGGATGGTTACCTTTGATTTTGATTTTCCTTTTTGCTTTGTGACAGATACCGTTTTGTTTTTGGAGCCTGATTTTGTGATCTTGTATCGGATGCCGTTTTTGGTAAATACCGTTCCTTTTTTGGGCAGGGCTTTTACGGACGGGGCAGGCGTCTGGCTGTCCGGTGCATTTTGAACCGGCGTCTGGCTGCCCGGGAGGACCGGATCGGTTTTGCGTGTCAGACCGGCTTTGGCCGCCTGTAATTGCTGCAGGGCGTCCCGGAGCGCTTCGAAACCGGCGTTTTCGTTGTCGGCACATGCTTTGGCAGCGTTCAGTGCATTTTGGAAGACAGAGACGGTTTCTGCGGAGTAAGGGGCCAGATCCATCGAAGCCGCAGCGTTTAGTTCCTGTGTCAGGGCATTTCTTGCCTCCGTGATTCTTCTGTCAATGACGGCCGCCGCCGCAATGGCAGAAGCAGCGCCCGGACGGCCCTTTTGATCTGCCGGGAATACCTGGCAGCGGATTTCACCTGGCTGTGTGACCAAAACAGACGGAGTGTCTGTAACATTCTGACGGCCGTCTGCAAGCGTAAAGCAGTAACGGGTATTTCCTTCCGCGTCGTTATCCGGATCCGTATAGGTGTAGCGTACGGTTGCCGTATCCCCTGTCTGATAGGAGGCCTGATCAAAGCTTACCTCAGAAACATCCGGCGCCTGGTTTTCGGATTCCAGAAAAGAGATGGCCGGCTGAGAGCACAGCGCTTCATAAGAGAGGCTGCCGGATCCTATGCGGAATTCGGAAAAGACAGCCGTTTTGCCGCGGTCATTGCTTTCCCAGGCGGTAAATCCGATTTTATAGTCATTGCCCAGCATATCGGCATTCAAATCGCTTACATGCTGCCATGCGCCGCCGTCGGTTTTATAATCTACGGAAACCGTATTGCCGTTTTTATAAAAGCCGAGCCATGCCGATGTCAGCTCATTCTGCTCGCTGCTGCCGCCTGCCTCCGTCGCCCTGCCGTCTGTCTCCGTGACGGTTGCAATGCCGTCATAGTGGGATTTTTTGCCGACTGTAAGGTAGTTGTCATCGTCCTTATAGAGGATGAAGGAGGCCGTATCCCACTGGCCGCTTTCGCGGATCGGAAGGTTGTCAGCCTTAATTACAGTCCGCATCGAATTTTTGGCAATTGAATCCGGTATGGAATACAAAAACAGGTTTGCTGCCGTGTTGTTTTCCTGATACAAATCTCCGCTTTGCATATCGACGGTAATCTGATTCGCTGTAAGGCTGTAATTGGCCGTATCCTCCCGCAGGATTGTAAAATCCGGAGAGAGCCTCCCGCTTTCCGGCAGGCTGACGATCAGGGCTTTGCGGTCGGAGCTTAAGCCGCAGCCGGCTCTTACCCATACAATGCCGTTCTTTAACGCGGTGACGGTTCCGTCCTGGGAAACCGATGCCGCGTCCGTAGCGCCGCCTGTCAGAAAATCCTCTACGGCCCAGGTTATGGGCTTGCCGGAAGGAATGCTGGCCGTAAACTGAAATTCGGCATTTTTTTCGGTCAGGATCGGGGTTTTTCCGGCATCCTTTATCGTAACGATATCGGCCGGATCCAGCTCGTTTTTACCGACCACGGTGACGGTGATTTCATTGGAAGGAAACTGCCGGCCGTTCGA
The DNA here is from genome assembly GCA_947385255.1 of uncultured Roseburia sp. Lineage (GTDB taxonomy): Bacteria > Bacillota > Clostridia > Lachnospirales > Lachnospiraceae > Roseburia_B. Next base: position 5,330 of record CANDKL010000117.1, read on the forward strand.
TTCATAATATGCGCACACCGTAGCCGTTCCGGGTTTTAAGCCGGTCATACGGCCGGCAGAATCAATGGTGAGTACATCGGGGTTGCTGCTGACGTACCTGATCTCGCCGACGGGATCGGCGGCGGGCTGGTTTCTGTCATGGGCGATTCGAATATCCGCATCCTGGTTGTTTAAATATTCATCCGGCATATCGGAAAGAACCGCGTATAATTTCATGCCCTCGTCATAGGCGTTTCCCTCTAAGGTGACGTTCTTACATTTGGTAAACTCATAGGCGTTTTCGGTGGGCAGCGTATAATGCTTCCACTGCGCGTCTACGTTCAGGCCCATAGAGGAGCCCTCCAAAAGCTTTGCCTGGCCGCCGTCCTGCAGCAGAGAGGCTTCAATCCGGATTGTGACCGGGTTATAGCGCAGGATCCGGTTGTCCCGGATGGTTAAGTTTTCTACGCTTTCGGCTTTTACAACGGTATCCGTATCCATATAGAAGGTATTGCCTTCGATGGTGATATTTTTGTGGATCGGATTGTCGGCAGAGGGGAAGCCGCCGCCTCTGGTCACCGGATGCACATAAACAGCGGGTGCATATTCCCAGGAGGTACGTCCGATCGTTTTGATATAAAAGGTATTATTGCGGATGGTCATATCCCGGATAGGGCCGGATTCATACCATTCGTCTGAGTCGTTGGAGAGGTAAATGGTCGCCATGGTCATCGCGTGGAACGTATTGTCTTCGATCAGAACCTTATTTCTTGTCGTACATAAAATCCCCCTCGTAGGAACATTTTGAAAGGAGCAGCCCCGGATGGTTACTTCCGGTGCATAAGTAACGTTTTCCGCTACATATTTGGGCTGGCTGCCAATTTTATCCATCAGGTTTTCCGGAAGGGGTTCTTTAAAACGGATCACCATAGTCCGCAGATCATTCCCCTGTTCGCCGGGATTGGAAACAATTTCCTCTACGGTATAAAGCGTTTCGTTGTCCGTGGATTCTAAGGTGTCCCTGGTAAAAAACGCCACCTCATCCCCGACATGGTATTGCGGAAAACCGCCTTGCTGGTTGTGGATATATTTGAGCTGCAGCGTATGGCTGTCAATGCGCTGCTCGACCCTTGTAAAGGTTCCGTGCAGGTTAATCGGATCGTCGTGGGTGTCGGAAAAATTGCAGTTTTCGATGACAAGCTGCCCGGCCGCGCCCGAGGCGTGGATTCCGTCTGCAAAGCTGGTTACCATATGCCCGGAGCCTTCCCTCGGCACGATGCTGCAGTCGTAATAAAAGACGTCCCGGCTCATCTGAATCAGCCAGCCGAAGCCGTGCATGTAGTGGACGTTTACTTGTTTGGCCGTTATGTTTTCGCTTTCCCAGGTAAAGGCGCCGGCTGTCTGCCGGTGGGCGTTTGCCGCAAGCTGGATAACGGCTCCCTCCTGCTGCATTTCCTGCATTCCGGAGGACTTGCTGCTGTATACGATGCGTATATGGGTATCGTCCTTTTCTTCGATCCGGACTACGTTTTCAAACGGCCCTACATTGGTGTAATAGCTGCGCGACATGCCGCCGCCCGGCTGGTACGCGCCGATACCGTAGGACGGACTGTGGATACCGGTCTGCGTCCAGTAATATTCACCTGTATAGGGGCTTTTTTCACTGTACCAGGTGAGGGTATTGCCGGTCACCTGATGTGGGAAGCATTCGGGGATGAGATAGTCCGTATAGGGCTTTTGGTCTTCCGTTGTCCCGATTTCTTCGACTGTCATTTCGGATACGGTAGGAACGCCAAAGTCCCAGGAAAAGTTCTCTAGGGTAACGTTTTTGGAGTTGACAACGGCCAGCGCCATCATATTTCCGTGCATGATAAATAAAGAACCATTGCCCTGCAATGTGAAATCCTCCTGATCCTCTATCAGGATGCCAATTGTTTTTTCCGGGTTTTCGATACTGTTGGTATTCGAGGTATGATATTCTCGTTTTTCGGCGTAGTCCTTATAAATGTGGTATTCGCCCTGCGGAAAGCTGACGGTTACATGGGCCGCGCCGTTTTCCTTAGCTTTCCTTGCGGCTGCAAACGCAGCCTGGATTTGCTGTGCGCTGTCCTCTGCCCCGGTGGGATCCGCGCCGTAGTCTGCAGCGTCAATGATGACATTTTCTGCTGCAAGCGCCGATTCCGGCGGGGGCATTCCGGGACATAGCGTGTTGAGCATACAAAAAGACAATAAGACTGCGAAAAGCTTTTTTTTCATAGAAATCCTCCTTTTTTTAATGCTTTTTTATAAAATAATTATAGGGAAATGGAAAAAAAATGTCAATATGATAGGAGAAAATGGCAGAGGCCATCAAACCGGGTGTTACAACATTTCTTCTGCAGACTGTAAAAATGCTTGACAGAATTGTGAAGAAAGTATAAAATTTAAGTGTTGTAAATTATGACAGATGTTACGAAATTATGTTATATGTACAATGAAAATTGAATAAAGGAGGTGCTCCTGTGCCAGAAGTAATTATTGCTGTGATCGTCACATTAGTGCTTGCTGTGCCGATAACCTATCTGGCCACCGTTTCCTACCGCAAAAAGGTTGCAGAGCAAAAGGTCGGAAGCGCGGAAGAAAAAGCCAGAGAGATTATTGATGAAGCAGTGAAGACAGCCGAGGCGAAACGGCGGGAAGCTTTATTGGAGGTCAAGGAAGAAACGCTTAAGAGCAAAAATGACCTGGATAAAGAAATCCGTGACCGCAGAGCCGAAATCCAGCGTAATGAACGCCGCATCGTGCAGAAGGAAGAGAATTTGGATAAAAAGCTCGACGCCATTGAGAAGCGCGAAGCAGGCTTTGTTGCAAAGGAAGAAGAGCTAAACAGACAGAAAGCAGAAATTGCAAAGCTGAGTGAAGAGCGTGTACAGGAATTGGAACGAATCTCAGGGCTGACCTCCGAACAGGCAAAAGAATACCTTTTAAAAACTGTTGAAGAAGACGTAAAGCTTGATACCGCGAAGTTGATCAAGGAAATGGAGCATCAGGCAAAGGAAGAGGCTGGTAAGAAAGCAAGGGACTATGTAGTGACTGCCATCCAGAAGTGCGCTGCAGACCATGTTTCCGAAACCACAATTTCCGTTGTCCAGTTGCCGAATGACGAGATGAAAGGGCGGATCATCGGCCGTGAAGGGCGTAATATCAGGACGTTAGAGACTCTGACCGGAGTCGATCTGATTATTGATGACACGCCGGAAGCAGTGATCCTTTCAGGGTTTGACCCGATCCGCAGGGAAATAGCAAGGATTGCTTTGGAAAAGCTGATTGTGGACGGACGGATTCATCCGGCCAGAATTGAGGAAATGGTAGAAAAGGCCAAAAAAGAAGTGGAGACAATGATTCGCGAGGAAGGTGAAGCGGCGACGTTAGAGGTCGGCGTTCACGGGATTCATCCGGAGCTGGTGCGTCTGTTGGGACGTATGAAATTCAGGACCAGCTACGGCCAGAATGCATTGAAGCACTCCATTGAGGTTGCACAGATCGCCGGCCTCCTTGCAGGGGAAATCGGCGTAGATGCCAGGGCGGCGAAGCGCGCCGGCTTACTGCATGACATTGGGAAATCAGTCGATCATGAAATGGAAGGTTCACATATTCAGATTGGTGTTGAATTATGTAGAAAATACAAAGAGTC
>CANDKL010000118.1 GCA_947385255.1 uncultured Roseburia sp.
GACATCGCCCTTTCACGGCGGTAACACGGGTTCGATTCCCGTTGGAGTCATTTTGGCGTAGTAGCCAAGTGGTAAGGCAATGGTCTGCAACACCAGTACGCGCCGGTTCAAATCCGGCCTACGCCTTTGAAACCCTGAAGACATATGTTTTCAGGGTTTTTTGTATTTAAGGAAGTATCACCATTGACGAAAAAAGATATTTTTTTTATAATAAGATGAATAGGCTGGATGTACAGCGCGGGTGTGACAGCAGCCTAAGAATATTTACGATTTCATCAATGAAAGGAGAATAGGTATGTCAAAAATGCCAGCAAAAGAAGTATTGGAACGTGTTTATGGGGAAAGTGAAAAAAGCGGGGAACGGTTTGCGCATGTATCGGAATGCTTTGCCAAGCATTTCGGAGATGCAGAGGTAGAATTTTTTACTTCACCAGGACGAACGGAGATGATTGGGAACCATACCGATCACAATGGCGGAAAGATTGTAGCTGCAAGTATCAGTCTGGATACGATTGGGGCTGCAGCGCCGAATGGAACAGGGACGATTCGTATCCTGAGTGAGGGCTATGATCTGATCGAAGTGGAGGTGGCCGTTGCTTCTTCTGTTGAGAAGAAATCCGGGACAAAGGCATTGGTTGCCGGAATGGTAGAGGCCATTGGCAAATTTGGATATCAGGTAGGGGGCTTTGATGCATATATGACGACAGAGGTCATTGCGGCGGCAGGTGTGAGCTCCTCCGCATCCTTTGAGATGCTGTTCTGCGCAATTGTAAATACGATGTTTAACGACAATCAGATCCCGCTTGGGGACTGCGCAAGGATTGGGCAGTATGCGGAGAACAACTTCTGGATGAAATCCTCCGGCCTGATGGATCAGATGGCGTGTGCGGCAGGCGGAGCGATTCTTTTGGATTTTGCAGACGATATCAAATGCGAGAAGATTGACGCATCCTTTGATCAGCTGGGCTATGACATGGTAATTGTCAATACCGGAAAGGGGCACGGCGATTTGAGCGATGAGTATTCTGCAGTACCGAATGAGATGTATCAGGTTGCGGCTGCAATGGATGCAAAGAGGCTGTGCGAGCATACGCTGGATGAATTTATCAAGGAGCTTCCAAGGATAGAGCAGGCGCTCAAAAACGACCGTGCGATTATGCGTGCGCTTCATTTCTATGAGGAGAACCGCAGGGTAGAGGAAGCGGCAGAGGCACTTGCAAAGAATGACGGCAAGACGGTGCTGCGCCTTTTGACAGAGTCGGGCAATTCCTCTTGGAAGTGGCTGCAGAACTGTATGTCTAAGTCCAATGAGAAGGATCAGAAGGTAGCCCTGACCCTGGCCTTAACGGAGATTTATCTGGAGAGAATCAAGGACGGCTGCTGCAGAGTACATGGCGGCGGCTTCGCAGGAGTCATCCTTGCGGTCGTACCAAAGGCAAAGACAGCGGATTATGTAGAATATATCGCTGCTTTTGTAGGTAAAGATAATGTATATCCGATGCAGATCCGTCAGACGGGCGCGGTCAGCTTAGGACGTTAGGATTTTTCCGCCGGGCGGCGGAGCAGGATGAAGAATCTGGCTCCGCCGCCCGGTGTGTCTGTTACAATAATTTTTCCGCCGTGGGAGACGGCGATTTCTTGGGCGATGCTCAGTCCTAGGCCGAAATGCTCTTTCCCGGAGCGGGCTTTGTCTGCGCGGTAAAAACGATCAAAAATAAAGGGCTTGTCCTTATCTTCAATTCCGATTCCGTTATCTTCTACCATAATCCAGAACATTGATTTTTCATAAGAGAGCGAAAGCTTTACATATCCGCCGGCTCTGCCGTAGCAAAAAGCGTTTGTAATCAGGATGGAGAGCATCTGCCGGATTCGTTTTCTGTCACAGAGGCAGCGGGGAATGGCGCCCTCCGGAAGCTTGACGGATAACGTCATGTTCTGCTGCTTTGCCATAGGTTCAAAGGATTCGCAGGTATTTAAAAGAAGCGTGTCCAATTCGACCGGATTTAATTCCAGCTCGAAGCGATCTGTGTCGGCGCGGTTTAACAACAGCAAATCGTCGGTCAATGTGGATAACCGCAGGGCTTCCTCTTCTATGATGTGGAGAAAGCGTTCCTTTTGAGCGTCGTTTGCGGATTGGGACGCGGAAACGGCGGAACAGATGACGGCGATCGGCGTCCGCAGCTCGTGGGAGGCGGAGGCGACGAAGGAGGCCTGCTTTTTGCGTGATTCCATGATCGGTTTTAATAATTTCCCGGTGTAGTACCAGGAGAATAAGAGCAGAATTACAATGCCTGCTATATTTAAAAACAGAAAGCGGAGCCGTTGTGCCCGGATCTGGCGCAGCAAAGGCAGGCGGGAGGAAAGGATGGCGCCGGAGAGGATACCGGAGCTTTTGCGGATATTGAACATGGACACAAAGCAGGGGGCTCCGCTGCCGGAGGTCCAGGTGAATTCCTGATGGGAGGCAGAATAGGAGGAGCCGCTGCCAAGCGTCGGGTAATTTTGCCGGCCGTAGGAGAGGGCCTCGTCGGCAAGCGCGATTTCCTGCTCGGAGAGCACAATGCGGTTATAGGCAATCGGCATATCGTTGTCGTATAAAGCGAGGATTAAGCTTTGGTTTGCAGAGGTCTTGGAGATCCATTCCCAGGTCAGGGAGGCCTGCTGTTCCAGAGAGGCCAGCAGGGAGGTGACCTGCGAGGAAAACGTTAAAAACGTGTTTTGCCGCAGATCCTTTTCGGACATATAGAGATAGCTTACGGACATCGCAATTAACAGGATGCCTGTGATTCCGGTGAACAGCAGCGTAAGGCGCCGGTGCAGTTTTTTATACATGAGACGTATCCTCCAGATGATAGCCGATCCCGCGTACGGTTTTGATGGAGACGCAGGTGCTGGCGGTTTTTAAGCGGCGACGGATAAAGTGCATATAATTATCGAGGTTGCCCTCCTCGACTTCTGCGTCAAAGCCCCAGACTCTGGAAAGGAGCGTAGCGCGCGGAAGCGTCTGCGAGGGGTTCTGCAGGAAAATTTTAAGCAGCGCCCCTTCCTTTTTGGAAAGCGTGCAGCTTCCGGCGGCGCCGGTCAACTGGCCGGTGGCAGGGTCAAAGGAGAGATCGCCGAAGGTGAGCGTTTCGGTGGGCTGCCACTGCCTTGGCCTGCGGCTGATGCTGCGGATGCGCGCCATGAGCTCCTCAAATGCAAAGGGCTTGACCAGATAGTCGTCTGCACCGGAGTCTAAGCCGGTGACCTTGTCCTCAAGCGCGCCGAGGGCAGTGAGGAGGATGACCGGGGTCTGATTGCCGGATGCACGTAGTCTCTGTAGGACAGTGACGCCGTCCAGGCAGGGTAGCATGCGGTCTAAGAGGATGAGCTCGTGCATGTTTTCTTCTATATAAAAGAGTGCCTCTTCTCCGTTTTCGCAGGTGTCTACGGTGAAGCCGGCGTGGGTGAGCTGGAATGAGAGGGTTTCCAGGAGATTTTTGTCGTCTTCTACGAGCAGTATTCGCATGATGGCCTCCTTTTATATAGTAAAAGCGATGAAGCGGTCGCTGATAGCTGTTTTCTGGAACTGTTCAGACATATTTTAACACAGAAAGTTTTAATTTTTCTCTAAAAATACTTTTGAAATTTTTAAAAATTTCCCATAATAGTGTTCCCAAAATCGGTTTTTGTTGCATTTTTAGAGAAAAATTAAAGATTTCCCTGCTACATTAGAGCAGACGGGGAGGATGCAGAGAGAGTGGAAGGTACAAATTTATGACAGGAGGTTTTTTTATATGAAAAGGAAAACGTGGAAGCGCATAGCAGCGGGGCTGCTGGCTGGAATTATGCTGATCGGAGCCGCAGGCTGCGGAAAGAACGGCGAAGGAGAGGCGAAAACGGAAGAGCCGGCATCTTCAAATGCGGCGGAGCAGTCCGGAGACGGCCAGGAGGATACGGCTGTAAAGGGCAGGTATATGGAGCAGCTCAAGGATGTGCCGGAGGATGTGCCTGGTATTGAGAGCTTGGTGCGGCTTTCGGACGGCAGGATTGCTTTTTTGAATGTGGCAACCGGGGCTATGGTGATTTCGAAGGATAACGGCGATTCCTGGGAGACAAAGGAGCTGCCGGCGCTAGCGGAAAAGTCTGGGATTGAGGAGATTGAAATTACAAGCCGCGCGATTGCGCCGGACGGAGGCGTGTTCTTTTCCTATGTGGATTGGTCGAAAGGGGCCGGTGAGGACGGCTCTGTGAATGAGATTTATGTCTATATCGATCCGGAGGGAACGGCTTCGGAGGTCACGCTTACGAATGAGTCCGGTACGTTTTTTTATTTGTCGGACGCCGTGTTTACAGGGGAGAAAACGCTGGTTGGCCAGATGAACGGTGGATCGGCGCATCAGATTGACCTGGAGGCAGGAACGCTCCGTGCAATGAATGCATTTTCGGAGGAGTACAGTACCGTTTGTGCGGCGGGGGATTATCTGCTGTCGGAGGAATCGGTGTATCAGCTGTCGGAGGATAAGACGGTAGAGGATTCTGTATTGACAGATTTTATTAAGCAGGAGACGGAAAACTATAACCGGATTGCGTTTTGCTATGATGCCGCAGAAAATACGCTGTATTCGGCTTCGCCGGGCGGGCTTTACAGCCATGTGATCAGCGGAAGCACAATGGAAAACCTGTTAGACGGCGGGCTTTGCGCAATGGGCGATCCGACGAAAAAGGTCTCTTCGATTTTAAAAAACGAGGATGGAAGCTTTCTGGTGGCCTTTGACGACGGGGAAATTGACCTGTATACGTATGACAAGGATGCGCCGTCCGTACCGGCAAAGCAGCTTACGGTTTACAGCCTGAATCAGAATATGACGGTGAGCAAGGCAATCAGTATGTTCCGCAAGTCGAATCCGGATGTGTATGTCAAACAGGAAATCGGTCTGCTGGGCGATTACGGTGTAACAAAGGAGGACGCTATCCGGAATCTGAACACGCGCCTTTTGGCAGGAGAGGGGCCGGATCTTGTGCTGATGGACGATATGCCGCTGCAGTCTTATATCGAAAAGGGCGTTTTGGCGGATTTGGGAGATGTGGCAAAGGAGCTTGAGGGCAGCGGCGCTTATTTTTCCAATGTTTTACGGGCGTATGAAAATGGGGATGGACTGTATGCCATTCCAATCCGGTTTCAGATTCCGGTGCTGCTCGGCGAACGGGAGCAGATAGAGGGAATTTCGGATCTTGGGAGCTTTGCGGAAGCCGTAAAAAAAGCAAGAGAGGCGCATCCGGATACGGGTACGGTATTGGGAACGTATACGGCGGAGGAGCTGTTGAAACGGCTGTATATGCTGTCCTCGTACGCGTTTGAAACGGAGGGAGGCGCGGATTCGGAGGCCATTCGGTCATTTTTGGAACAGGCGTCTGCGATTTATGAGGATGAGCAGAAAAACATAACGGACGCAATACGGCAGCAGCACAGCGATTCGCTCGTCTGGCGGGAGGATTACGGGATGCTCGATCAGTGGGACAATTTTGCCGTCAACGCCAGCGGGATGTATGAAATCATGAGCAATGAGCAGCTGATGATGATAGGAAAAATCCGTGGGATGCAGGATTTCCAGATGACGGAAGGCCTTGTGGATAATAAGGACGGCATCGCGTATGATTTTATGGAGGCGTCGGACGGAAAGCTGTTTGTACCGTACGGAATTGCAGGGATCAGCGAAAAAACGAAGGAAAAGGAGCTGGCGGCGGCGTTCTTAAAGGAGCTTTTGGGGACGAACGTGCAGAAGGCGGATTTGGAGGACGGATTCCCGGTGAATGCGGATGCGTATGATAGGTTTACGCAAACCGATAATCCGGATGCGACGGTTGGATTTTCCGCATCTGTGGCAGAGGAGGACGGCAGTACTTCAGAGCGGGTGGATTTCTCGGCAAGCTGGCCGACCGAAGAAGAAATCGCTGCTTTTAAGGAGAAAATCGGGACCTTAACGTCTGCGGCGCTGTCAGACGACGTGATTTTTACGGCTGTGCTGGAAGGCGGCGTGAAGGTGCTGGAGGGCGATTTGTCCCTGGATGAAGGATGTGGTGAGATTGTACAAAAAGTGGAACTCTATCTGGCAGAGTAAGGCATGGTTTCTGCTGCCGAGCGTGCTTGGCGTTGGGGCGTTTTCGATTCTTCCATTTGTACAGGTGCTGGTGAGGTCGTTTTCGGGCGGCCTTACCGGCTATCGGACGGTTTTGGAAAACGAGGCGTTTCATCTGGCGGTAAAAAATACCTGCCGTTTTGTGGGGGTGGGGATTCCGCTGCTGTTGCTGCTTTCCTTTGCGGCGGCGTTTGGAATTTATAAGAGCAGGTGGATGCGGCTTATGAAATCCATGTATCTTCTGCCGATGGCGGTGCCTACGGCAGTGGTTGTATTGATTTGGAAGGTGTTTTTCCATAAGGCGGGGCTTATGAACCAGCTTTTGGCGCTGTTTCATTTGGAGGCGGTAGACTGGATGTCGAGCGATGCGGCATTCTGGGTATTGATTATCAGCTATTTGTGGAAAAACTTAGGCTATACGATTGTGCTGTGGATTGCCGGTATGGGCGGGATTTCGGAGAGCATTACGGAGGCGGCGCGGGTGGACGGCGCGACGGAGTGGCAGTGTCTGCGCTATATCATTCTGCCGCAGCTAAAGCCGGTGTTTTTTACAATTACAATGCTATCATTTTTAAATTCGTTTAAGGTGTTTCGGGAGGCCTATCTGGTATCAGGGGCGTATCCGCAGAAAAGCATCTATCTTTTGCAGCATTTGTTTAATAACTGGTTTACGAATCTGGAGATTGACAAAATGTCGTCGGCCGCAGTGCTTTTGGCGATATTTTTTGCATGTTGCTCGCTTGGCCTTAAACGGGTTTGGGAAAAGGAGGAGATGTCTTAAATGCGTATGAAATTATTCCGGGCGGTTTTGCTTGTTGTGGGAATTTTAATTTGCCTGCCGATTTTTGCTGTGATACTGGGCTCGTTAAAGAGTGACAGGGAGCTTTTACATTCGCTGTCTGCAATTCTTGGCGTATCGGGCGGGAGCATTGAGTGGCATTTGCTGCCGCTGTATCCGACGCTCAAAAACTTTGGGAAGCTGTTGTTTCTGACGCCGGAATTTTTGGCGGTATTCTGGAATTCGGTGAAGCTGGCGGGCGGAATTTTGCTGGGGCAGATGCTTGTGGCGATTCCGGCGGCGTGGGCGTTTGCAAAGCTTTCCTTTCGCGGAAAGGGAGCCCTTTATACGTCTTATGTGATTTTGATGCTGATGCCGTTTAGTGTGATGATGCTCCCCTCTTATCTGGTGTTAAACGGGATGCATCTGATGGATACGTATTGGGCCGTGATCCTGCCGGCGGTGTTTTCGACCTTTCCGGTATTCTTAATGTACCGGGGATTTTCTTCGATTCCAAAGGAATTATATGAGGCGGCGAAGATAGACGGGGCGGGCGAGTGGCAGATTTTTGTCCGGATTGGGCTGCCGCTCGGGTCGCCGGGGATTTTGTCGGCATTGGTGCTTGGCTTTTTGGAGTACTGGAATATGGTGGAGCAGCCGCTGGCGTTTCTGGCGGATCCGTCGCGGTGGCCGCTGTCACTGTATCTGCCGGAAATTGATTTGAAACGGGCGGGGGCTGCGATGGCGGCTTCGGTCATTACGCTGATTCCGGCAGTGTTTGTGTTTTTTATGGGACAGGATTATTTAGAGCAGGGAATTGTGGCTTCGGGAATGAAGGAGTAATGGAGGGAGGAGTGTTTGGAGGCGGGAATGGTGACAGGTTTGAGTGAAAAGGAGCATGGAAATATGGGAAGACGGAAGGAACGGGCGGTTCGGTATTTTGGGCTGTTTCTGCTGTTTATGCTGGTTTGTACAATTGTGTCGAGGGGAATTTATGCGTATCGGATGCCCAGGGTAACGCTTGGAACGGCAGATGCGCAGACGCTTTTGCATAAGATTCAGGGGAACGGGACGGTGCTGACGAAGGAAGAGGTCCCGGTTGTGACAGAGGCGGGGCTTTTGGTGGAGAAGGTGCCGGTGGTGGAGGGGCAGAAGGTAGCTCCGGGAGATGTGCTGTTTTGGATCGGGCTTTCGGATTTGGAGGAGCTTTTGGCGCAGGCGGATGCGCAGATCAAGGCGGAGGAGACGAAGCTGGCAGAGCTGGATGCGAGCGGGACGACGGCGGTGAACCGGGCAAATCAGGATTTGCAGGATGTGGCAAATACGACGGCGGGGGAGGTAAATGCGGCCGAGGAGGAGAAAAGGGCAGCCGAGGCCGCGAGAAATGCGCTGCCGCCAGAGGAGGAGTACCGAAACCGGGCGTATGATCAGGATGCAGAGTACCAGAAGCTTTTGGCAGATTCCAAGAAGAAGGGGGCGACCAAGGAGGACAGAAAGGCGTGTTCCTCTTACAAAAAAAGCCTGGACGCGAGGCTTTCGGAGGAATATGCGAAGGAGCGGCAGGCGTTAGATGATGCGGTTGCCGAAAAAGCGCAGGGAGTAAACAGCGCGAATGAAAAGCGGAAGGATGCGCTCAAGCAGGCCGAGCGTGCAATAGAGGACGCAAAGCAGGGCGATCAGACGGGAGGCAGCCGGGCAGAGCAGGAGAACCTGATTGGGCAGCTGAAAAAAAAGCGGGAACGGATGGCGGTGCTTCTGGCAGCGGAAGGAAAAGTTATATGTGAAATAGACGGGTACGTGAGCCGGATTGCGGTCCATGCGGGAGAGCGGACGACGGATACCTCCGCGCTGGTGTTAAGCAATGCCGCGGGAGAGAAGCTGTTTGTGGCAGTTCTGCCGCAGGAGGAAAAGGCGTACGTGGCGCCGGGAGATAAGATGACGCTGTCGTTTGCAAAGGATAACCGGTCGCTTTCGGGCGTTGTGATCGATGCGGTCGGAGAATTAGAGGACGGAAGCTGCCAGATTACGGGACG
>CANDKL010000119.1 GCA_947385255.1 uncultured Roseburia sp.
TTTCCCTACACGACGCTCTTCCGATCTAAAAGGATGGGCAGAAAAACCGATCACGACGCGATTGTGAAGCTTATCAGACGGCTTAGGGAGCGCATACCGGATATCTGCATCCGTACGACGCTGATTTGCGGATTTCCGGGAGAAACAGAGGAGCTGCACGAGGAGCTGATGCAGTTTGTAAGCGACATGGAGTTTGACCGTCTGGGGACCTTTGCCTATTCGCCGGAGGAGGGGACGCCTGCAGAGACGTTTCCCGATCAGGTGGACGAGGAGACGAAGCTTACCTGGCAGGAGGCTGTGATGGAGCTGCAGCAGGAGGTCTCCGGCGATATCAATCAAACGCTGCTGGGACAAGAGCTTTACGCCCTGATTGAAGGGCAGGTAGCCGATGAAAGCGTCTATATCGGCCGCACCTACCGGGATGCGCCGGACGTAGACGGATACGTATTTATTCATACGCAGGAAATGCTGGTAACGGGAGATTTTGTAAAGGTAAGGATTACCGGGGCGCATGAATATGATTTGATAGGAGAGATAGCAGAATGAACTTGCCAAACAAGCTTACGGTATTCAGAGTTGTATTAATTCCCTTTTTTGTATTCTTTTTACTGTATCCGGGAGGGCTCGCATATGGGAATTTTATTGCGGCGGGGATTTTTATCGCGGCAAGCATTACGGATTTTCTGGACGGAAAAATTGCAAGGAAATATCATCTGGTGACAAATTTCGGCAAATTTATGGATCCGCTTGCAGATAAACTGTTGGTATGCGCCGCGATGATCTGCCTGGTGGAAACGGGGCAGCTTGCGGCATGGATGGTAGTCGTGATCATCAGCCGGGAATTTATCATCAGCGGCTTTCGGCTGATTGCAGCAGATAACGGGATTGTCATTGCTGCCAGCTACTGGGGAAAGTTCAAAACGACGTTCCAGATGCTGATGATCATTGTCCTGGTGCTGGATTTTGATTCGGATCTGTTTCGGATGCTTAGTACGGTACTTACCTGGGCAGCCCTGATTCTTACCGTGGTTTCCCTGGTGGACTATATTGCAAAAAATAAAGACGTCTTAAAGGAGCAAAAATAATGGAACATAAAATTGTCACGCTGTTAGCCAGACACAATTTAACAATTACGACTGCGGAATCGTGTACCGGGGGCCTGATTGCCGCGACGCTTGTCAATGTGCCCGGAATATCGTCCCATCTGGGGGCGGGATACATTACCTATTCCAACGAGGCAAAGGAAACGCTGCTTGGCGTTTCCCGCAAAACCTTAGAGCAGTACGGAGCCGTCAGCAGGCAGACCGCAGAGGAGATGGCGCGCGGCGCAAGGCGTGCGGCAGGTGCGGATCTTTCCGTGGTTTCCACCGGGATTGCAGGGCCGGACGGCGGAACAAAGGAAAAGCCGGTGGGCCTGGTTTATCTGGCCTGTGCATACAAAAACGGCGTAAATGTAGAACGCCGCCTATTTGACGGAGACAGGCAGGCGGTGCGCAGCGCATCTGTAGAGGCGGCGCTGGCGCTTGTGCTGCGCGTGATACAGCAGGAATACGAATGAAGGAGTCTGATATGAGAATTATTGCCGGAAGCAAAAGACGTCTGCGGTTAAAAACGGTAGACGGAACCGATACACGGCCAACCACAGATCGGATCAAGGAAACCTTATTTAATATGCTGCAAAATGAAATCCCGGGCTGTTATTTTTTAGATTTATTTGCCGGGAGCGGGCAGATTGGCTTAGAGGCTGCCAGCCGGGGCGCAAAATACGTGGTGTTGGCAGAGCATGCCAAAAAGGCGGCCGACTGCATCCGTTCGAACATCCTGACAACCAAATCCGAACAGGAATGCCGCCTGCTTCAGATGGATGTCATTGCGGCGCTCCGTTCTTTGGAGGGAAAATACAAATTTGATCTTGTTTTTATGGATCCGCCGTACAAAAGCGGGCTTGAGCAGCAGGTATTTGCCTATTTGAAGACTTCCTCGCTGCTGGCGGAGGATGCGCTTCTGATTGTGGAATCGGCGTTTAATACGGACTTTTCCTATTTGAAGGAGGCCGGCTTTACCATAGAAAAAGAGAAAAAATACAAGACAAACGCGCATATTTTTATTCGAAAAGAGCATGCGGCCAAGGGGGAAGAATCCATATGAAAAAGGCAATTTATCCGGGCAGCTTTGATCCGATCACGTTTGGGCATCAGGATATGATCGAACGCTCCGCGGCGATTGTGGACGAGCTGATTGTAGGCGTATTAAATAACAGTGAGAAAAATTCATTGTTTTCTGTGGAGGAACGTGTTAATATGTTAAAGGAGCTCACGAAAGACATTCCAAATGTGACCGTAGATTCTTTTGATGGGCTTTTAGTCGATTATATGAAAAAAAGCGGGGCGACGATTATTGTACGAGGCCTTCGGGCTGTGACCGATTTTGAATATGAGCTGCAGATTGCACAGACAAACCATGTCGAATATCCGGCTGTGGAGACGATTTTTCTCGTCACAAATTTAAAATATTCCTACTTAAGCTCATCGGTTGTACGCGAATTTGCCGCTTATGGCGGCGATATTACCAAGTTTGTTCCGCCGCAGTTTGTAGACCGAATCTACCGGAAATATAATATAAAAAAGTAAAGTAAGGAGTCTTGGCAATGATTAGCAAAATCGAGCAGATCATCGGAGAAATAGAAGAATACATAGAGAGCTGTAAGCCTCAGCTGTTCAATGGTTCCAATATTATTGTGGATAAAGAAACAATGGAGGAGTTACTGACAGAGCTTCGTCTTAAGGCGCCGGAGGAAATCAAGCGCTATCAGAAGATTATCAGCAATAAAGAAGCCATTATGGCAAACGCTGAGGCACAGGCGCAGGAGCTTCTGGAAAAGACCCAGCTCCATTCCAGCGAGATGGTCAGCGAGCATGAGATTATGCAGCAGGCCTATGCACAGGCCAATGAGGTTGTTATGGTGGCAAAGCAGCAGGCGCAGGAGATTTTAGACAATGCCACAAACGATGCAAATGCGATCCGTATGGGGGCGATTTCTTATACGGACGATATGTTAGGGAATATCGAGGAGCTGCTTTCCCGTTCCATAGAAACAACACAGGCCAGGACGGCACATCTGGTGGATTCTCTGCAAGAGTACTTAAATGTTGTGACCGCGAACCGGGGCGAGCTGCTGCCGCAGGCAATGGAGCAGGAGCAGCAGATGGAGCTTGAGGAAGAGGCGAACCTGGAGCTTCCCTATTCTTCCGATTCAGACGGCGCCGAACAGTAAATAAAAGAGCATACCTAAGAGGCTGCTCGTGACGGCAAAGCACAGCCTGCAGATCAGATAGCGCTTTTTAGAAAAGGTACAGCCGCTGCTGATGGAAAAGGTCTGCGCAAAGCCGCATATCCCGCCGAAGGATGCAAAAAATAAGGCAAGCCCGTAGACATATTCCGGCGGCAGCGCAGAATTTTTTAAGCCCACGATCCCGGTGGTTACTTCAATCAGCCCTGTACATACCAGGTTGAGCAGCGGAAAATTCCCATTGTAAATGCGCAGGATCGCTGCGAAAATGGAAAACAGGATCATATATCCTCCCAGCTTGGTCAGCGCCTCAAATCCGTTCATAATGCCAGCGTCCAGAATTCCGAAGCTAAGTCCGGGACAGGAGGCTGCGTTTTTTGCGTCTCTTGGACGAAGCCTTTTTAGATGGCGGACGGCATAGAGCAGGGGGGGCAGGTACAGTGCCGCGTAGCTGTATGGAATCATCTGCGGCATGTTCAGGATGCCAGTCAGCAGGTAGCCGCTGATAAAGACCGGACTGAGCTGGTTGAAGCAGATGGCAAGCAGCTCCCCTTCCTCCCGGCTGATGATCTGCCGGCAGACCAGGTCCGCGCTGATTTTGCTTCCCATCGGGAACCCAAACAGCATACCGCCTAAGAAGGCGAAGCTTCCGCTTCTGCTGGTAGGAACGATCCGCCTTGTGAGCGGATATAAATATTTTGTGGCCATCTGCATATAATTGGAATACACCATCAGGTTCGACAGGATCGCAAGGGGCAGAAGCGCCGGAAGGAGCCGTTCGTACCAGAGCAGAAGTCCGTTTGCCGCGGCATCCATAGACTCCGCAGGATGTGTAATGATAAAAAAGATAAAGAAAAGCAGCGCAATTAAAATGATATTATTTTTTTTCATACTCTAATATATGAAAAACAGGAGGAAGCTATGAATCGTTTGGAACATATACAGCCAAAAAATGTATTCCGCTATTTTGCGGAAATCAGCCGGATTCCGCGCGGATCTTACCATACGAAGGCAATCAGTGATTATCTGGCGGCGTTTGCAAGGGAGCACGGCCTGGAGTATTATCAGGATGAAGCGGATAATGTGATTCTGATTAAAGAAGCATCGGTCGGATATGAGGCGGCGGAGCCCGTCATTCTTCAGGGGCATATGGATATGGTCTGTGAAAAGGAAGCGGACTGTGAAATTGATTTTGAAAAGGAGGGCCTTGCGCTTTATGCAGACGGAGACTTTTTAAAGGCGCGCGGTACGACGCTGGGCGCAGACGACGGCATTGCCGTTGCGTACGCGCTGGCTGTTTTGGACGATGCTTCGCTCTGTCATCCAAGGCTTGAGGTCGTGCTGACCTCAGACGAAGAGGTCGGCCTGCTCGGAGCAAAGGCAATTGACGTGTCGATGCTAAAAGGGCGTATTCTGCTCAACCTGGATTCGGAGGAGGAGGGACATTTCCTTACCAGCTGTGCGGGAGGGCTTACCGCACGGGCAGAAATCCCGGTCGCATACCACAGCGCAGAGGGGATTGGCGTAACCGTCAGGCTTTATGGGCTTTTAGGAGGCCATTCCGGCAGTGAAATTGACAAGGAGCACGCGAATGCGGTGATCGAAATGGGACGTCTGTTAAAATATATTGAACAGAGGATGCCGTTTGGCGTCGCATCGTTAAAGGGCGGTCAAAAGGACAATGCGATTCCGCGCGAGAGCTCTGCTTTGCTGCTTCTTCCGGAGGACTGTACAGAGGAGTTTCGTACCCTTGCAGCGGAAATCACTGAGACTTTGCAGAAGGAATACGCCGGAACCGAGCCGGAGCTTTCTTTAGAAATCAGCGTATTGGATCAAATGACAGCAGAGGTCTTAACGCCGTCCTCCATGCAGAAGGTTCTGTTTTATCTTAGCAATGTGCCAAACGGCGTGATGCATAGGAGCACCCATATCAAGGGCCTGGTGGAAACCTCCTTAAATGCAGGAATTATGGAGCTTCGTAAGGATGCATTTTTTATCACCTCTTCTGTCCGCAGCAGCGTCGGAAGCCGCAGGCAGGCGCTTTCGGACCGGCTTTCCTATCTGACAGAGTTTCTGGGCGGAACGTTTTGGGTGGAGGGAGCCTACCCGGCATGGGAATACCGTGCGGATTCTAAGATAAGAACGCTGGCCTCAGAGGT
Source organism: uncultured Roseburia sp. (assembly GCA_947385255.1). Taxonomy (GTDB): domain Bacteria; phylum Bacillota; class Clostridia; order Lachnospirales; family Lachnospiraceae; genus Roseburia_B. The sequence continues at coordinate 5,449 of CANDKL010000119.1, forward strand.
TTACCAAAGGCTTTTTTTGAAGGAGCCGGTTTTTGAGGCCATTCACGCAGGTCTGGAATGCGGGCTGTTCTGCGATAAAATCGAAGGCTTAGACGCCATATCCTTTGGTCCGGACATCTTTGACGTCCATACGCCCAAGGAGCGCTTAAGCATATCTTCGACAGAGCGCACCTACCGTTTTTTGACGGAGCTGCTTAGGAGCATGAAATAAATTTGGAGAAGGTACGTAAGTGGTCTTCAATTTTTATACTGTTTTTGCTTCTGGCAGCGGCAGATGCCTGGCTCTTTTTTTCTCTTTCCCAAAGGACGGTGCAGAAGGCAGAGGACGTTTTGGACGCGGTATGGGAGGATATCACATATTTTCCCATACCGGAATCTGCATACGATAAAAATCGGTTTGGCGTCAGCTTTACAGACAGCTGGATGGACAGCCGTAAATTCGGCGGAGAGCGTACGCATGAGGGCTGCGACATCATGGCGGCGTTAAATAAAAGAGGGTGCTATCCGGTTGTGAGCATATCGGACGGATACATAGAAAAAATGGGCTGGCTGACGCTGGGCGGATATCGGATCGGCGTACGCAGCGCACGCGGCGTTTATTTTTATTATGCGCATTTGAGCGACTATGCGCCGGACATTGCCGTCGGCGACGAGATAAAGGCGGGCGAGCTGCTAGGATTTATGGGAGACACCGGATACAGCGAGGTGGAGGGTACGACCGGCTATTTCCCGGTGCATCTGCATGTCGGCATTTACGTAAACGGAGCGGACGGGGAGGAGCAAAGCTACAATCCCTATCCCTTTTTAAAGGAACTGGAAGCACATAAACTAACCTACTGGATTTGTGATTAAAGAGGAGAAAACCGTGAAAAGGATACTGGTGATCGGCGGCGGAGCGTCCGGCATGACGGCAGCCATAGCAGCCGCCAGAAGCGGCGCAGCCGTAACGATACTTGAGCATATGGATCGGATTGGAAAGAAGATTTTATCCACCGGGAACGGAAAATGCAATTATACCAACCGCAGGCAGGATTTGCGCTGTTACAGAGGCGAGGATCCTGCTTTTGTGCTGCCTGTCCTGCGGCAGTTTGGCTTTGAGGAAACCGTTGCTTTTTTTCGTGAGCTCGGAATTTATCCGAAGGAACGGGACGGGTATTTTTATCCGGCCAGTGAGCAGGCGGCGGCAGTGTTAGACGTGCTGCGTATGGAATTGAGAAGGCTGGATGTTCGGGTGGTGACAGGCTGTGAGGCGACGGCGGTTCGTAAGCTTAAAAATGGCTGTGAGGTGACGACAGACCGAGGGAGCCTGCGCGGGGATTGCTGTATTTTTGCCTGCGGCGGCAGGGCGTTTCCGAAATCGGGCAGCGACGGGAGTGCGTTTGGGCTGATTGAACGGCTGGGGCATAGCTTTGTGGAGATGACGCCGGCGCTGGTGCAGCTTACGGCAAAGCAGGCGTTCTTTAAGTCCATTGCGGGAGTTCGGACAGATTGCCGTGTAGTGCTGCTGGTGGACGGAACATGTATCTGTGAGGACAGGGGGGAATTGCAGCTTACGGACTGCGGGATTTCCGGGATTCCTGTATTTCAGGTGAGTAGATTTGCGGCGCAGGCATTAAAGCGCGGACAGCGGGTACAGGCCGCGCTGGATTTTGTACCGTATCTGGAACGGGAGCCGCTGTATGAGGAGCTTTCGAGGCGGTTTTTGCAGGGGGAGGGAAAGACGGCGGCGGAGGCGCTTGTCGGGCTGTTTTCCAAGAAGCTGATTCCGTTGTTTTTGAAACAGAACGGGATTTCGCTGCAGGAGGAGGCGGGAAAAGTCCCGCGGGAACGGATCCAGGCGCTGGGGAGATATTTGAAGGAGCTTGTGGTGGATATTGCGGATACGAAGGGGTTTGCGGCGGCGCAGGCTTCGGCGGGCGGCGTGAGGACAGAGGAGCTTTGCGCGGAGACGATGGAATCTGAAATTGTGCCGGGGATTTATTTTGCGGGTGAGGTTGTGGATATTGACGGAATCTGCGGGGGATATAACCTGCAGTGGGCATGGTCCTCCGGATATGTGGCGGGGGTGCACGCGGCAGGGGACATACGGGAATAGAAGGGAAGGGACTGACATGATACAAATTCAGCAGCTTAAGCTTCCTGTGACGCATACAAAGGAGGAGCTGAAAGCGAAAATCGCAAAGCAACTGCATATACGGGAGGATGAGCTTTTATCCTTCCGGATTACAAAGCAGTCTTTAGATGCGCGCAAAAAGAAGGATATTCAGTATGTGTATACGGTGGAGGCCCATACCGCGGCAGATAAGAGGATCGCAGGACGGCTGCACAGCGATACGATACGCTTCACCGAGCCAAAGCCTTATCGGTTTTTGGCATCCGGAGAGCAGCAGCTTGCCGCGCGTCCTGTCATTGCCGGAAGCGGGCCGGCGGGACTTTTTTGCGCGTATCTTCTGGCGGAGGCAGGCTATGCGCCGATTGTGTTAGAGCGTGGGAAAACGGTAGAAGAGCGGCAGAGGGATGCAGCGCTTTTCTGGAGGGACGGGGTATTAAATCCGGAATCCAACGTGTCCTTTGGAGAAGGCGGTGCGGGCACGTTTTCGGACGGTAAGCTTAATACGCTGGTAAAGGATCCCTGCGGACGGAACCGGAAGGTGCTTGAGATTTTTATGGCGCACGGCGCGCCGGAGGAGATCGGTTATGAAGCAAAGCCGCATATCGGAACGGATTTGCTCGCAAGGGTGATTCCGGCAATGCGGCAGGAGACGATTCGAAATGGCGGCGAGTTTCTGTTTGAAAGCTGCATGACGGATATCCGTATCCAAAACGGGCGGCTGACGGCAGTGGAAATCAATCATAAGACCTGGATTGAGACACAGATAGTAGTGCTCGCCATCGGCCACAGTGCAAGGGATACCTTTGCCATGCTCAAAAGGCATCAGATTCCGATGGAGGCAAAAGCATTTGCCGTAGGCCTGCGCGTGGAGCATCCGCAGGAGATGATAAACCGCAGTCAGTACGGAGAGGCTGCGGCGCTTCTTCCGCCGGCTGCTTATAAGGTGACGGCAAAGGGCACAGAGGGCAGGGGCGTTTATTCCTTCTGCATGTGTCCCGGCGGCTATGTCGTCAATGCCTCCTCGGAACAGAGGCATTTAGTAGTGAACGGTATGAGCAATTACAGGCGGGACAGCGCAAATGCAAACAGCGCCGTGATCGTATCCGTTACGCCGAAGGATTTTCCGGATGAGGGCCCGCTGTCCGGCGTTTTATTTCAGCGCAGCCTGGAGGCCTTCGCATATCGGCTGGGGAGCGGCGCGATTCCGCAGCAGCTGTACGGCGATTTTAAACGCGGGCAAAACAGTACCTCCTATGGAGCGTTTTCTTCTCTTACAAAGGGAGCGGCAGAACTCGCTCCTTTGCATACCTTGTTTCC
>CANDKL010000120.1 GCA_947385255.1 uncultured Roseburia sp.
AATACCATACCCTTTATTGCCCGTTACCGCAAGGAAGCCACCGGGGCGTTGAATGATGAAGTGCTGCGCAATCTGTATGACAGGCTGAATTACCTGCGCAGCTTAGAAGAGAAAAAAAATCAGGTACTGGCGAGCATTGAGGAACAGGGAAAGCTGACCGAAGCGCTGCGCGCGCAGATTCTGGCAGCGGAGACGATGGTGGTCGTTGACGATCTTTACCGGCCATACCGTCCGAAGCGCAGGACGCGCGCTACGATTGCCAGGGAAAAGGGTTTGGAGCCGCTTGCTGATTTCATTTTCCGGCAGACTGCAGAGAGGCCGGTTGAGAAGGAGGCGGAGGCCTTTGTCAATCCCGAAAAGGAGGTACATACTGCAGAGGATGCCATTGTTGGGGCGAAGGATATTCTGGCAGAGCAGATTTCCGATCAGGCGGATTATCGTATTTATATCCGCGGACTGACAATGAAAAAGGGCAGGATCCTTTCTTTGGCGAAGGATAAGGAGGCGGAATCTGTTTATGAAATGTATTATGAGTTTGACGAGGCGCTCCGGGGACTGGCGGGACACCGGGTGCTTGCTTTAAACCGCGGCGAGGCCGAGAAGGTGCTTACTATAAAAATCGAAGCGCCGGAGGAGGAGATTCTGCGTTATCTGGAGCGAAAGGTGATCCACAGGGATAACCCCTATACGTCGCCGATTCTTGCGGAGGTGATTGCAGACAGCTATAAGCGTCTGATTGCTCCGGCGATTGAGCGGGAAATCCGGAATGCGTTAACGGAGCAGGCCCAGGACGGCGCCATAAAGGTGTTTGGGAAAAACCTGGAGCAGCTTCTGATGCAGCCGCCGATTATGGGACAGACCGTGCTTGGCTGGGATCCGGCGTTTCGTACGGGCTGCAAGCTGGCTGTGGTCGATGCGACAGGGAAGGTTTTGGATACGGTGGTGATTTATCCGACCGCACCGCAGAATAAGGTGGAGGAATCCAAACGAATTGTAAAAGATCTGATTCAAAGGTATGGGATTACACTGATTTCCGTCGGGAACGGAACGGCATCAAGAGAGTCCGAGAGGGTGATTGTGGAGCTGTTAAAGGAAATTCCGCAGAGGGTGCAGTACGTGATTGTCAATGAGGCGGGAGCCTCGGTGTATTCGGCGAGCAAGCTGGCGACGGAGGAATTTCCGAATTTCGACGTCGGGCAGAGGAGCGCAGCCTCCATTGCCAGGCGGCTGCAGGATCCGCTGGCGGAGCTGGTGAAAATCGATCCCAAATCCATCGGCGTGGGGCAGTATCAGCATGATATGAATCAGAAGAAGCTGGGAGAGGCGCTTGGCGGAGTGGTGGAGGGCTGTGTCAATCGGGTAGGCGTGGATTTGAATACGGCTTCCGCTTCCCTGCTCGAATATATTTCGGGTATCAGTAAGGCGGTTGCAAAAAATATTGTGGCGTACCGGGAGGAAAACGGGCGTTTTGCAGCCCGGACGCAGCTTTTAAAGGTAGCGAAATTAGGGCCGAAGGCATATGAGCAGTGCGCGGGCTTTTTGCGGATAACGGGAGGGAACAATCCTTTAGATGCGACCAGTGTCCATCCGGAAAGCTATGAGGCGGCAGGAAAGCTGATTGCGAAGCTGGGGTATACGGCGGAGGAGCTGAAGGAAGGAAATTTAAAGGGCATTTCGAAGAAGGCTTCGGATTATAAGAAATTATCCGAAGAGCTTGGCGTCGGTGAGATGACATTGGCGGACATTGTTAAGGAGCTGGAAAAGCCGGCGCGCGATCCCAGAGAGGATATGCCAAAGCCGGTTTTGCGGAGCGATGTGCTGGAGATGAAGGATCTTACGCCGGGGATGGTTTTAAAGGGAACCGTGCGCAATGTGATCGATTTCGGTGCGTTTGTGGATATCGGCGTGCATCAGGACGGGCTGGTGCATATTTCACAGATGTCGGATCGGTTTGTGAAGCATCCTCTGGAGGTGGTCAGCGTAGGAGATGTTGTAGAAGTAAAGGTGCTGGAGGTGGATGTGAAGCGACAGAGGATTGCGCTTACCATGAAGCTGTAGGTCTTTCCATACCATTAAAAACAGCAGGGCGTTTGCCCTGCCGTTTTTAGATCCGGAATTATTTTTTCTTGTAGGAAACCTTCTTCCCGGCGCCGGCGCTCTTAATTCGGTTCTTTAAGGCTTTTAAAGCATTTGCTTTCATCGACTTGGGATAGTAAATTTTACAGCTTGTCTTTGTTTCCTTAAAGGCCTGCTTGCCGATTTTGGGAGCAGCCTTTGCCTTGAAGGTAACCTTGCTTAGCTTTTTACAGTTGAAAAAGGCCTTGCTGCCGATATTTGTAACGTTGCTTCCAATGGTAATGCTCTTAAGCGAGTTGTTTTTCTGGAAGGCGTTTTTCGCAATGGCAGTCACTTTAAAGGAAAAGCCATCGGCGGTAACCGTAGCGGGAATCGTAAGGGAACTCTTCTTTTTACCTGCGGCCGTAGGGCCGGATACCGTAACCGTACCGTTGGTATCTCCGGATTTCGTGACCTTATACCGGAGGTTTCCGACAGAAATTACGCTGCCCTTTGCGGGGGCCTGTTTTACCGGATTCGGTGCAGGGGGAGCAGGCTGGTTCTTTAATAAACCTGCCACTGCATTCTGTAATTTTTGTAAGGCTGCGTCTACCTGCGCCTGTGTTGCCTGTGTATTTGCAAGAGTGGCTTTGGCGTCGGCTAACGCCTGCTGGACCTGGGCTGCAGTTTCTGCCGTGTAGTCGGTGAGGACCAGCTTTTCGGCATCGGCGATGCCTGCGGAAAGCGCAGAGCTGTTTACAATCGGTACCAGTGCCTTGACTGCGTTTTGAAGCTCCTGTAAGGCCGCGTCAATTCGAAACTGTTTGGCAGATGCGTCTGCCAGAACGGCTTTGGCGTCGGCAAGTGCTTTTTCAAAGCCGGAGGCTGCTATAGAGGCGGCCGTATATTTGGAGAGATCCAATGCTTCGGCAGCTGCAACCGCATTCTTAAGAGGGGTGCTGTCAATGGAGATCGTGTACGTCTCGCCTTTCCTTGTCTGGAAGGAAATCCGGTTGTCTGCGACCTTTTTCACTGGAATAGACGCGCCTGTAGAATCGCGTACGCCCGCATCCTCAATGCCGGTATACTGGACGATGCATTCACCGCCGTTTTTGGAAAGAATCTCGGCAGAGGTTACGGCTTTGTCCTTCCATTGGATATCCAGTTCAAAATTGCCGCGTGCCAGAATGCCTTCTACGGAACCGCTGCTCCATACATCCGGAAGAGCCGGGAGAAGATGGATATATCCCATGTTGCTCTGCATCAGCATTTCATTGACGCCGGAGGTGTAGCCAAAGTTCCCGTCGATCTGGAACGGTGCGTGGGAATCCCACAGGTTCGGATAAATACCGCCGTTAAACAGGCTCTGGATCAGCGTATGCGCGGTGTTGCCCCTTCCGGTTCTGGCCCATGCGTTGATGCGTTGTCCCATACCCCAGCCGGTGCTGTTGTAGCCGCGATCCTCTAAGGATACAATAGCCGCTTTTATATAATCTTCGTTCTCTGTGGAGATCAAATCCCCGGGGAATAGGCCAAGCAGATGGGACATATGGCGGTGTCCTCTCTCGTAGCCGGAAATTGCGCCGGAGGAGGTATTGCCAAGTGTTGTTTCATTATACCATTCTTTGATCTGGCCGCTGTCCCCGATCTCAATCGGTGCGAGCCGGCTCTGCGTTTCCTTCCACTGTGCCGAAAGCTCTGCATCTACGCCCAGGATGTCCGCAGCGGCGGAGGCGTCCTCATAGAGCTGCCAGATCAGTGTATTTTCGTATACGTTGCCCAGCGTGTAGGGGCCCATTTCTGGTGAATAGGTGGGCGCCGATACCAGGCGGGTACTCCTGCTGCCGTCCTCTAAGGTGATTTCCACGCCACTGTCTACCAGGAGCTGGTCATACAGGCGGGCTTCCTCTTTTAGCATCGGATAAATACGATCCCTCATGTAATCTACATCGCCGGTATATTCGTAATATTCCCAGCAGTTCTGCAGAATCCACGGTACGGCTGCCGGAGACCAGCCCCAAGAGAAGGCCCAGCCTGGACAGGTCCAGCCAAAGGGAGTGTTCTGCGTATGTGCGGTAAATCCGTTTTCTTCGCCGTTTTCACTTTTGATGCCGTAATAGGCTTCCGCCGTTACACGTCCCGGCTCCCTTAAGGAATCTACGTAGTCGATCAGCGGAGTCGCGCACTCGGCAAGGTTTCCGGAGTAGGTGGGCCAGTAGTTCATCTGCAGGTTGACGTTCATATGGTAATCGCTGCCCCATGGAATATAACCAGCATCACCGACACGGTTCTGCCATACGCCCTGCAGGTTGGACGGCAGGTCGCCCTCCCTTGAGGAAGCAATCGTTAAGTAACGGCCGTACTGGTACAGCAACACCTCTAACAGGCGTTTTTCCGCATCCGATGCGGAGTTGTTTTTATAGGCTGCAAGCAGCTCGTCGGTCGGCCTGGGGGATTCGGTCAGGGAAAGCTGGCCCAAATCCAGGGATACCCTGCCAAACAGCTCCTGATAGTCTGCCAGGTAACGATCCTTTACGGCATCGTAGCCTCTTGCTGCGGCAGCAAGTACGGCGGCCTGTACACGTTCTGCCAATTCCTTGTCCGATTCGCCGGTGCGGTAGGCAGGATATTCATTTTTGTAATCCGTACCTGCCGATACAAACAGGATTACTTCATCTGTGTCTGAAATATCTAAGGACTGGCCGTCCTCTCCTTCCGCAATACCTCCGGAGGTTACAACCTGCAGCGCAGAGCTTAATTTCATCTGGTTGTCCTGCATCTGGCCTGAAGCGGTAATCAGGCCGTTTGCGGCATCTGCAGTATAAGTAACGTCCTTGCCAAGCTTGCGGCTGATGACGCTTGCGACCTGACCTGCTTCTCCGTTGTCCACCGGGAAGCTGACGTTTAAATCAAGGCTGCTGCTTCCGTCGGCTGTCAGCCGGACAGCCAGTACATTGTCCGGATAGCTGATAAAATATTCTCTGTGATATGCCGTGCCGTCTGCCGAGAAATCAACGTTGGCAATGCCTGTGGCCAGCTCCAGGTTCCGCTCGTAATCCTCCGTCTGCATGGAGTCGGTCAGATTTTGGTAGGTGAGGTAAATATCACCGAAGGACTGGTAAGCGCCGTATCCGTCCGATTCTCCGACAAGCTGATTGCAAAGGCTGCTGGCCTGAGAGTTGTTGCCAGAAAGAAACGCGTCTACAACCTGTCGGTATACACCGGACATATCGGATTTGTTCCCTCCGTTGTAATTGGGCCGCGATTCACTCGGGCCGCCGCTCCAGAGCGTTTTCTGGTTGAAGGTCAAACGCTCATTTGCAATTTCTCCGTATACATTGGCGCCCATAAAGCTGTTGCCAATGGGAAGCGTAAGCTGCTGCCAGCGGTTGTCCTCAGCCGTAGGGCTAAAGGAGCCTGCGCTTAAGATCGTACTGCCTTTGCTGGCCGGCTGATTGTACCACAGCTTTAAAAGGCTGTCTTGGGTAGCGTCCTTGGCGGCTTCTGCCGCATGGACGGCTGCATTTTGTGCCGCAGGCGGCACGGATGTGATCAGCAGGGCGACAGACATCAGTGCTGAACATGCTTTGTAAATTGTTTTAGTTCGCATAAAAATCCCCCTTTTTCCTTTCTTTATGATTATAATATCAGTGTAACAGAACAGGATAGGGATTTCAATTTTTATTTTCAGGTTTTGCTGGAAACCGGCAGGAAAACAGCTTTTGCGGGATAGAGAAGCCGAAAATAATTCCAATGGTGATCGCTCCTGCGATTTTAAAGGTTTCCGTTCCCTTTTCGGCAAAGGACGCCATGTTGTCCATGATGAAGTAATAAGACGCATAGTAAATTCCCGCACCGGGTACGAGGGTAAAGATGCCGGTTACCAGGTAAAGCGTCACCGGATTTTTGCAGAGCGCGGCAAAAAAACGGGAGATAATCGTCAGAAAAAAGGTGGCCAGCAAAGAGGCTGTGACGACGCCGCAGCCCAGCCTACAGAAGATGAGATAGCTGATCCAGCCCAAAGCCCCCGTTAAAGAGCTGAACAAAAACTGATCCTTCGGCACGCAGAAGAGAACGGCAAAGGATGAGGTCGCAATCATAGCAAGCAGAAATTGAAGTATCATGGCAGCAGTACACCTCCTGGAAGATTACGGTATAAAATCATCACCGTGCCGACGCCGATTGCAATGCACATGGCTGTCAGCAGCGCGTCTAACAGATGAATGGCGCCGGACAGATAATCGCCGTTAAATAAATCGCGGATCGAGGTGGTCAGCGCGATTCCGGGCAGAAGCGGTACGATGCTTCCGATGACGATTTTGTCCTGTAAAACGGGCAGGCCGATGTTCAACAGCACAAGGCTTGATGCGGTCAAAAAGGCGCTTCCGATGATATCTATAAAGAAATTCGAAGCGCCCCGTTTTTGCTGCCCCAATCGTAAGCTCTGCAAAAAAAAGCCCAGCAGAAGCGCAAAAAAAGCGTCCAGAGTCCTGCCGCCGAAAATAGAGCAGAAGCAAGCGCAGCCGACGCCGCAGCAGATTTTTTGCACCAACGGCTTTTGGAACGGAAGCGCCTTGCAGGCATCCAGTCTTTTCCAGGCCTCGTTTACATCGCATTCATGTGCGCAGATTTCTCTGGAAAGCTGGTTGATGGCGGCGATTTTGCCAAGGTGCACGTCGCCGAGGGGGACGTGGCGGATAATACTGCAGGCGTCCTCTTTATCCTCATTGGCGCTGGCGAAGATGCCGTTCGAAAGTACATATACATCGTAGTCATCAATGCCGAATGCGTTTAAAATAAGCAAAATCGTGTCCTCCACACGGTAGATTTCGCCGCCGCTGCGCAGCAGCACGTCGCCGATTTCCACGGCCAGCGTGAGAATTTCCCTGCTGTCCGACATGGTGTTCTTCCTCCTTTTATTCATATGGTATCTGTATTATAGGGTTCTTTTCTGCTTTTTGCTATCCATTTTGCATAAGTTTTTGAAAAAGATACATACTACTCAAAAGAAAACGGAGAAGGAAGTGAGCGAAGATGAACCGAAAAATGTACCGCCTTTGTCTGGCCATGGTGATAATGGCGGCTGTAGTTTCCGGTATTTTATATTACCGGGTGTTAAAGAAGAAAACCCAAATTCCGCAGGACGGCGTGTTTGTATGGGAGGAGTTGACGGGGAGTGGATGCGTATGAGTGCCAATGACGAAACCGTTTATATCAAAATCGATCAAAACGTCCTGATTTTTGACCGGAACGTAACCATAGGCGATATTGCGGCTGTCACCAGCGCGAACGAAGCCATGGTACGCCAGATCAAGCAGAAAAAATTCTATTCCTTCCAGGAGCCGCCCGCATCGAAGAAAGGGGCGGCCATCCAGAGGGAAATTTTCTCTGTCTTAAAAGTGGTCGAGCTGATTCATGAGGATTACCCGAACGCCGAAATCCAAAACGAGGGCGAATCGGATTTTATTTTGGAATACAGAAGGAATCCGGCACAGGAGGGATGGCTGGATTTTCTGAAAATAGCGGCGCTGTGCCTGGTGGTGTTTTTTGGCGGGGCCTTTACGATCATGTCGTTTAACAACGATATCGGTATCACCGAGCTGTTTGGGAAATTTTATGAGCAGGTGACGGGCGCAAAGCAAAGCGGCGTAACGGAGTTGGAAATTACGTATTGCATCGGCTTAGCCGTCGGCATCCTGGTATTTTTCAACCATTTTGGGAAACATAAAATAACGCCCGATCCGACGCCGATCCAGGTACAGCTCCGTAAATACGAGCAGGACGTGGACACCACCTTTATCCAGAATGCGTCAAGAGGGGGAAAGGAGATCGATGTTGATTAACCATATCATGCTGGGTGCGTTTGGCCTGATGTGCGGCTTTGCAGCAGCCGGAGGGACGTTTGCCCTGATTGTGGCAATCAGCGTTGTCCCGAGGATTATCGGGATGAGCCGTACGGCGGCGCATGTGCTTTTGTACGAATCTATGGTCATGCTGGGCGGCGTCCTGGGAAATATCGTGACAGTGTTCCCTGAGCTTCCGATTCCATTTGGCAGCCCTATGCTTGTGTTGTTTGGCCTTGGCAGCGGCATCCAGGTGGGATGCCTGGTGATGGCGCTCGCGGAAATTATGAATGTGTTCCCGATTGTATTTAGGAGGCTTAAGCTAAAGCGGGGGCTGTCCCTCGTGATTACTGCGCTTGCGGCGGGAAAGGTGATAGGCGGGCTTTATTATTTTTTCCGGCAGATGGGATAGAGGGCCGGCCCTGGTTGACGCAGGGGGCAAAGCGGCTTACAATGGCAAGTGGCCGCGATCGCAATGCAGACGTGGAATCAGGTGAATATCAGATGAACAAAGGAGAGGATTGGATATGGTGACATTGGTTGCAAGGCAGAGCATTATGATTAAATGTAATATGCAGACATCGGCGCTGCTTGGGAATTATGAATTTTATTATGCGGCGGGGCTGTTCTGCCGCCTGCGCGGGATTTTGGTGGAGGAGGACATACAGCCTGTGGCGCTTAAGGAAAAGCTGCTGCCGGAATTAAAGGCGTACCAGGGGACGGATGAAAAGGAACAGTATCTGGCAGAGATGCTTTTAAAATATGAGCCGTCCGAGGAGTATACGGAGCAAATGAAGGAGCTTTTGCGCTGGGGCTTAGGGGAGGAGCGGATCTGGCAGGTAAATTAA
>CANDKL010000121.1 GCA_947385255.1 uncultured Roseburia sp.
AGATATGAGGCTGTGACTGGAGTTCAGACGTGTGCTCTTCCGATCTCGTCATCGATCATCATCCGGTGAAAAATCCGGAGAAGCTGCCTGCGCTGCATGAGGTCCGCAGCAGCTATGGAGCCTGCGCTACAGTGGTCTGGCAGATGCTTTTGCAGGCGGGCTATGATGTGAACCGGAATCGTAAGCTTTCGACAGCGCTTTATTATGGGTTGTATATGGATACCGGCAGGCTGCAGGAGATTTCTCATCCAATGGATAAGAATATGCGGGAGGCGTTAAAGATCGACGAAAGCGCATTTACATTGTTTCGGAATTCCAATCTGTCGTTAGACGAGCTGAAAATTGTCAGCCGGGCACTGGAGCGTGTCGATTACAGAGAGGCATACCGGTATGCGATTGTGGAGTCAGAGCCATGTGATCCGAATATTCTGGGGATTATCAGTGATACGCTGCTGGAGGTAGATATCATTGATACCTGTATTGTGTACAGTGTGTTAAGCGGAAGAGTCAAGCTTTCGATCCGCAGCTGTACCAAAGAGACCAGAGCCAATGAGCTGGGAGAAGCGGCGGCAGAAGGGCTTGGAGCGGCCGGAGGACATCATTTCAAGTCCGGCGGTTTTTTGGATGAGGATCATCTGGCAGAGGCTTATGCGAAGGAGCACAACGGGGAGAAGCCGCCAGTCTTAGGGGACTGGGTGCATGAGGTGCTGAACCGGCGTATGGAGGCTTATTTCAGAGATCAGGAGATTATCCGGACGGATTCCTGTGAGGTCGCGCTTTCGGATATGCAGCTTTATCGGAAGAACCGGGTTTCGATCGGGTATGTTAAGGCAGAGGAGGTGTTTGCGGCCGGGACAGATGTCAGGATTCGGATGCTGGAAGGAGATGTCGATATTACCATCTGTGAGGGGATTTGGATTATGATTGGGATTGATCATGAGATTTATCCGAGCCGCAGGGAGTATGTCCGGGAGAAATATGATTTGACAGAGGACACTTATCTGTTTGAAGGGGAGTACAGCCCGACGGTGCATAATAAGCTGACCGGAGAGCAGATGCCGTTGATTCCTCACGCAAGATGCTGTGCGGCGAAGGAGACCTCTTATGTGTATGCAAGGGAGCTAAGCTGCAGGACGAAGGTGTTTACGGAGTGGGATAAGGAGCAGTACATGCTGGGGCTGCCGGGGGATTATCTGGCAGTGTCAAAGGAGAATCCGAAGGATATGTATATTGTGAAGCGGAAGGTGTTTGAGAGGCTTTATACAAAGGAATAGGAGACGCAGGCGCGTCTCCTTCTAACGGAATGACCGGATGTTTTGTCTGTACAGGATAGTTTATGGAACCAGCTCGCAGTCGGAAAGGACTAAGGAGCAGTGGTAGCCCTCCAGCTTGAAGGTAATAAACTGCGCATTGCCAACGTCGATATCAAGCGGCGTTTCCACGGTGGAGCGGGACATTTTGATATTGATGCAGGGTTCATCCTCCCGATCGTCCAGATAAGCCAGAAGGGAATATTCGTTGTTGGAAAGAGCCCAGCTGCTGTCCGCACTGTAGGTGCCGGTAAAACGGCTGAAGTCTCCGACATTATAACGCACATAGGCACTGTCTACACCGTTGATGACAACCGCCTTGTCATAGGTTGTCCCCATGGTATTTAAGACGTTCTCCTGAATTTGAAATCCGTCGGCTTCTACCGGCTGTTCAATGGATGTCAGGCTGGAGGCGCCTTTTGGAGCGGATTCTTATAGCAAATGCTGCGGCGAAAGTAAACGGAAGGTCATAAAATGCCGGATAAGACCTGTAAAAGCTCTCCGACCTCAAACGGCTTTGCAATATGCCCGTTCATGCCGCAGGCCAGCGCTTCCCTTTTATCCTCCTCAAAGGCATTTGCGGTCATGGCGATGATCGGGATGGCTTTGTAAGGCGAGTCGTCGAGCGCCCGAATCTGCCTGGTTGCCGTGTAGCCGTCCATGACGGGCATTTGCACATCCATCAGGACCAGGTCGAATTCGCCGGGCGCGGCATTCTTAAGCCGTTCTACGGCGGCGGCGCCGTTTTCTGCTGTTTCCAGCGTAAAGCCGTATTGCTGTAAAATTTCAGATGCGATTTCCCGGTTGAGCTCATTGTCCTCTGCCAAAAGGATGTGCTTTCCGGTGAAATCCATCTCTGCCCCTTCTTCTTTTGGCTGCAGTGAATCTGCTGCAGGATCCATGTTTTCTGGTATTTTGAAATCGACGTCAATGATAAATTCTGTGCCCTTCTGGTATTCTGTTTCCACGCGGATAGAGCCGCCCATCAAATCCATCAGGTTCTTTGTAATTGCCATGCCAAGGCCGGTGCCCTGGATGCCGTTGACCGTGGAGGTCTGCTCCCGCTCAAACGGCTCAAATACCTTTTTGGCAAATTCCGGGGTCATGCCGATGCCGTTGTCCCTGACGCGGAGCTCATAGGAGGCGTATCCGTTCTGTGCGCGGCTCATCTGGCGTATCTGAACGAAAATAGAGCCTCCCTCCGGCGTAAACTTAATGGCATTGCCTAAAAGGTTAATCAGAACCTGGTTTAAGCGAAGCTTATCACAGCAGACGTATGCGTCCTTCAAATCAAGCGCTTCTATGGAAAGAGTCTGCTTTTTTTCCTGAATCTGTCCCTGAACAATCGTTTCCAGATCCGACAAAATTTCAGGCAGGCAGCACGGCACAATTTCCAGCTGCATTTTTCCGCTTTCAATCCGGCTCATATCCAAAACATCATTGATCAGGCTGAGCAAATGGCTGCTGGCGGATCGGATTTTTAAGAGGTATTCGTGCATGCGCTTCGGATCCGGATCCTTTTCGCACTGGATCGCCAGGTTGGTAAAGCCGATAATGGCGTTCATCGGCGTGCGGATATCGTGGGACATATTCGACAGGAACAGGCTTTTAGCCCGGCTGTTTTCCTCGGCCTTGCGCTTTTCAAAGTGCAGGGCTTCGTTCCTTCTTCTCTGTCCCAGGTACACAAACATGACGCCGAGGACAACGGCAAGCACCAGCAGGAGCTGGATCATACTGTTGCGGGTAATGGCGGCGCGGACCGATTCGATATTCGTGCTGATCGTATCATAATGGATGGTTGTCGTCAGGTACCAGCCGTTTTCCTCGGTCGGCGCGTAGTAGGTGTAGTGCAGGACGCCCTTTAAGTAATACGACAGAATACCGCTTTTGCCGTCCAGCATATTCTCCCGCATCTGATGCACCGAATAGCCCTCCTGGAATTTGGCCTGGGAATCTAAGGCGTCAAAAAGATTGTCGTTTTCATCTAAGTGGTAATGCGGCGTTTTTACGATATAAGAGCCGTCGTCTAAAATGACGTTGGAAAAAATCTGGTTATCATCGTTTTCAAAGGAAAGCCGGTTGGATATGCTATCCGCCCGGATGCCGACGATGCCATCGGATAAAGGCGTTCCCTGAAGCTGCAAATCAAAAATGGGCACGGCAATCAGAATCATATTCTGCGGTCCTAAAGACTGGTCAATGGAAATCTCCGGATCGGAAAAGTCAATGTCGGACAGAAAATCAAATTGGGAGCTGTCATGGAGCGTGCTGTCTGACGTATAGAGGACGCCGTTCTTATCCGCAATGGCAAAGAAATCAAACTCATAATACGTTGCTGTAGATGAAATATAGTCTTTCAGTGCTGCCTGGTCGGTAAGATCCGCTTCCTGTATGGCGCGGATGGCTGTCTGCAGATTCTGCAGCTGGTGCTGGATCCCGCCCTGCAGCTGATGCCCGGTCTGGGAGGAAATCTCTTCCAGATAAAATTCACTCACATTATGTACAGAGGCTTCCGTAGCCTTCTGGGAGGAATCCATAAACCACCCGGTTGAAAGCACTAATACCAGCAAAACAACAACCGCCAGCATGGAGACAAGCACATATGGCTTTCCCTGGCGCATGCTGCCGGTTCCCTTCTGAAATGATTCGTTCACAGCAAAGACCTCCTATCCTTACAAGTTAGCATTCGTCGCTTTTGTTTTTGAATCAGGTATTAAATTTATTATATCACGAGAATTTCTGCCGTCAAGCCGTAGGTATTAGGGTTTCCTTTTTGGTTTGCTTTGGGCGTCGTTTTTGAAAAACTTTCCCCACCCCGTGAAAAACAACAAGTAACTAAAATAAAAAACAAAAAATGGTAAAATATGTGGACAAATTGTGAATACTATGATATAATAATATTAGATATTTTAAAAATCTGTTTGGAAATTTTGGAAGAAAGGCATAGAACAGGTTTTTGTGTGTGAAACGGTATTTTGGAGGTTCGAAGGTTGATTGAAAAGCAAAGGAGCAGGCACACGGAACACATGTTGCAGGGATTATTGCACAGACAGCCCCGGATGCTAAAATCATATCGTTAAAGGTTTTTGAAAATGGAAAATATGGGACTGAAAATACAGATATATCCGCATGGGGACGGGATGTATACAGCGCTTACTCGGAAATAGGGGGAATATTTCGACGGAATAATAAGTGGTACAGGATTGGTAATTTACAGAATTGATTCAAGATTCCGGGGAAATGGTAACTATAATGGCAGTGAAATTTTTGATGAGGTTTTTGTGGATGAAACAGTACCTAATAAAAAGTATTATCCTTCCCATGGAAGCAGTGTTAGCTTAAAATTACGAAACGGTGAAGAGGCGGCAGTTACGATTGATAATTTTTCAATAGTAGGAGATAAAATATCATTTCGTGTACAGTTTACGTCTGCAATAGTAGAAAAAATATTTAAAGATGCTCGAATTATTAATATATTGAAGACTAAGTTTAATAAGCATGTAAAATCTATTACAGAAGAAGATTTGCTGAGAATTACTGAATTGACAATGGATCCTGTGAAAGATGCAGAGCTTCCTCTTGACTTGAACGGGATAGAAAAACTCACAAATTTACAAAAATTTACTGCAGAAAATTGCAAAATAACGGATATTAGCCCGCTTAAAACGCTGACAAAATTAACATATCTGAAATTATATAATAACAATATCACAGATATAAGTGCTTTATCTGATTTGAAATTGTTGAGAACATTAACACTAAGAGGAAATTTAATTAGCGATTATTCACCTGTAAGCAGTTATTACAAGCGTTTGACAACAAAGGATTTCTCTTTAAATAAATTGGATGATATTCATTTCCGGGTTGTAAATTACAATATCAATGGAGAAGCACTAATTATAAGCGCCAATTTATCTGACACTATACCGAAAGATCTTTATTATCAGTTTGAAGAGTATACAGATGCAGGAACTTTGGCAAAGAAATCCGAATTAAATAGGTATGCAAACATTTCTGGGAAAAAAATTTTATATTTTGCCTTGCCGGAGGATTTCGGCTGTGAAGATGGGTATGTTATGATAAAAGGATATGAACGGGCTGATAGCAAACAACTGTGTGCGGAATTAGTGATTCATCCTGTTTTGTTCAAAGCTTTTTAAAAATAGTAATTGATAATGGAGGGAGGAGAACGATGAAGTTGTGGAAAAAGTATGTATTGATGGTATGTTTGTTATGCATTTTTACAGCAGGAAGTATTCTGGCGTTTACGGAAGAATCTTACACAAAAGAAAATGATGGGATCGATACAGAGGAGAACGTGGAACCCCATGCAAAAGAGAATGGGGATTTTGACATTTGGAATGGCAGGCTTAGGCGTTATACAGGCAGCGGAGGAGACGTAGTAATACCGGAAGGGGTTTCTGTGATAGACGAGAGGGCATTTTATCAATGCTCAACACTTACGAGTGTGGAGATCCCAGGCAGTGTGAGAGAAATCAGGGACGGTGCATTTGCTGGCTGTACAGGTTTGACAGGATTGATCATGGAAGAGGGGCTGGAGGAAATGCAGCATGTGATATGTATTATGTTGAAGGGGCATTTTCCGGGTGCACAAGCCTGCAGAATGTAACTCTCCCGGACAGTGTCTGGAATATGGGGATAGAAACCTTTCAGGGCTGTACCGGTTTAAAGCATGTGAAGCTGTCAGCTGGGATGTATGGTATAGACAAAAGGGCATTTGAAGGGTGTACCAGTCTGGAGCAGATTACGATTCCGGAAAACATAGGGCACATTTCTATAGAAGCGTTTTCCGGATGCAGCGCATTGGAACGTATCTCTTTTCCTAAAAACATCCATTCTATTGGGGGAGGGGCATTTGAAGGGACAAAATGGCTTACTGACAGGCAGGCTGAGAACCCGCTGGTGATCGTTGGTGGGATTCTGATCAACGGCGAGAAGGCGTCTGGAAGTGTGAGGATACCGGAAGAGGTGACCCAGATTGGCTCATCGGCTTTCTATGAGGATTCGGCTCTTGCGGAAGTGGAAATTCCGGGAACAGTGAAAAAAATAGGATATGCAGCGTTTATGAGCTGTACAAATCTGAAAAAAGTAAAGCTGGAAAAGGGAACGGAAGAAATTGGTTCATCTGTATTCGGATTCTGCAGCAGCCTTACGGATATTCAAATCCCGGAGGGAGTGACGGTTCTGGGGGATGGGGCATTTCGAAGCTGTACGCAGCTGACCAGTGCAGAGATCCCGTCCAGTATCAAGAATATGAGCGCAGACGTATTTGTAGGATGCCCCGGAGTAACCATCTGGGGGCAGGCGGAAAGCTTTGCCCGAAGCTATGCGTCAGCAAACAAAACCCCATTCCGCATCCTTGGAAGCGACAGGGAGACTATCCGGCTGGATGCAAACGGCGGTACAGGGCTAAGCTCTGACAGCCTGGAGGTTGTGGAAAACGGCACGTACGGGAAGCTTCCGGACGCCGTAAGGGAGGGATATCTCTTTGACGGCTGGTATACGGCGGCGGAAGGCGGAATTCGGATTACGGAGAAATCCCTTGTAAAGTTCCCCTGGGAACCGGTGCTGTACGCACACTGGACAAAAATTTCAGTAAAAAAGGTTTCCCTGCAAAAGCCGGTCAACCAGCGCAGCAGCAAAATGAAGCTCAAATGGAAAAAGGTTTCCGGCGCGGACGGCTATGAAATACTGTATGCCGCAAATAAAAAAATGCGAAAACCGAAGCTAAAAACAACCGCCGGTAAAACATTGATTGTAAAAAAGCTGAAAAAAGGAAAAACGTATTATGCGAAGGTCCGCGCCTATCGGTTGGATTCTGCGGGCAAAAAAATATATGGGGCGTACAGCAAAAAGCAGAAGGTGAAAATTAAGAAATAAAGGAGAACGGTAAAAAGGTGATGTGCAAGCCTTAGTAAGAAAGAGGATGTCCCTCGACATCCTCTTTCTTTTATTCATTTTTAATTGGCGGTTGTTGATAGAGCTTCCGTTCTATTTGCCGTCGTTCAATTGCAATCTGTTTTAATGCAGCTTCATCTTTTGTTACGGCCTCTATCCGCTCCAAAATTGATAGTTGATCAAATAGATTACCATTGTATTCTTTTTCGTTTGATGGCATATGTTCACCTCCCTCCTTTTGAAGCGCTTCTCATGTATTCATTATAACATATGGAGAAAAAATGCAAAAGATATTATATCTTTTTTGTTTGAAAACTTCTCTCCCGGAGAATAATTATGTCCGTTCCGGCACAGACTATGGGCATGAAAAGACATCATTTTGAAAAAAACTTTGCAATCTGCGGACTGACCGGCTGGTGTATGGAAATTATATTCACCTCCTTAGGTTCTTTCCGAAAAAACGATTTTACACTGACCGGCAATACTTCTATCTGGATGTTTCCGATCTATGGAATGGCGTCTGTGATCGGAGAAGCCTATCCCATTCTCAAAAAATGCCCGGTTCTGCTGCGCGGCGGAATCTACGGAGCAGGAATTCTGTCGTTCGAATATCTGAGCGGAAGCTTCTTAAAACGTCATAAGCTCTGTCCCTGGGACTACAGCAAAGCCAGGCTGAATGTAAACGGCGTCATCCGGCTGGATTATTTTCCGCTTTGGGTAGGCGCAGGATTGTTATTTGAGCGGATACTGCGCACCCGAAATTAAAAGGAACCGTTCCTCCTTTTCCCATAAAAACCGATTCTTTGCTTGTAAAATGGAAAATTGTATCATATAATAGTACGAGTGCAAGGATGCCGGATTTCCATACACAGGCAATCCGGTGAAGGAAAAGGGGCGGAACATGAAGGATTTACAACAATTACTAAAGCGCTTACAGTATCAATGCATACAGGGAGATCCAAACCGCAAGGTAACGGATATCATCTATGATTCGCGGAAGGTGACAAAGGACTGTCTCTTCGTCTGCATCAAAGGAGCTGCCGCAGACGGGCATCGCTTCGTGCCGGAGGCTGCAGAGGCCGGGGCGTCGGTACTGGTGGTTTCGGAGCCGGTGGAGGCGCCGGAGCAGGTGACGGTGATCCGGGTGGAGGATACCCGCTATGCACTGGCCCTTTTGTCGGCGGCTTATTTTGATTACCCGGCTGAACGGCTGAAGGTTATCGGCATTACCGGAACGAAGGGGAAGACTACGACGACTTATATGGTAAAATCCATTTTGGAGGGAGCAGGCCTTCGGGTAGGATTAATCGGAACGATTGAAACGATAATCGGGAGTGAGAGCATTCCTTCTGCCAATACGACGCCGGAGTCTTATCTGGTGCAGAAGTATTTCCGGAGGAT
>CANDKL010000122.1 GCA_947385255.1 uncultured Roseburia sp.
ACACAGTAGAGAACACTCTTTCCCTACACGACGCTCTTCCGATCTGACAATGAGCTCAATTATGAAATCGCAAACGAGATTCTTACGGATATGGGCTTTCTGGTGGACTGGGCAGAAAACGGACAGGTTTGTCTGGAAAAATTTGAACGTTCCGAAGGCGGTTATTACGATGTGATTCTGATGGATATCAGGATGCCGGTTTTAAACGGATACGATGCGGCAAAAGCGATCCGTGCACTGGACCGGGACGATAGTAATATTCCAATCATAGCCATGACGGCGGATGCATTTTCCGAGGACGTCCAGCATTGTCTGGAGTGCGGTATGGACGAGCATTTGGCAAAGCCGATCGACGTTGGGCGGTTAATGCAGGTTTTAAAGAATTATATCCGAGCCTGAACAGGGGCTTAGAAGACGGGCGGCGCCGGTGGCGCTGTCCGTTTTTTAAAAAGAACAGCAGTTCCTTTTAAGAAATTATGAATTACGGCAGTTTTGCTTGAAATTGTTATAAAATAGGCATAAACTGGATAGAAAGAAAGAAAAAGGAGTGATTCAGTTATGAAAGTGTTGCAAAGACAATCCATGAGGCTGTTTGTATTGGGAGCCGTTCTGTTTTTCCTGCTTCCGCTTCATGCGGCGGCGGCCGGAACGCCGGAAAAGGTACAGGGCATGAAATGCGGGGCTACGACAAAAAGCAGCATCAATATTTCCTGGCAGGGACAGGCCGGCGTTTCGGGCTATCAGATTTACCGCTCGGAAATATACGATGGCAAATACCGAAAGGTTCTGGATGTCAATCCCGACATGACGGCGTTCTGCAACCGGAAGCTGGCCGGCGGACAGGAGTATTTTTATAAGGTTCGGGCCTTTACGAATACGGGCGGAACGGTTTCCTACGGCAAGTTTTCTAAAATCCTGCGTACCCGCACCAAGGCAAATCCGCAGAAGGCAGTGGTGCGGACAAGGGCAAATATCCGCAGGCATGCCGGCACCAGCCATGCAATTGTGGCTACAGTCGACGCCAATACGGCAGTTTCCGTTCTCTGTGCGGCGAAGGACAAGTCGGGCGATGCGTGGAGCTTTGTATCCTGTGAAGTGGACGGACGTAAAATACGCGGGTATATCTATAACAGCCTGCTGAAAAACAGCCGGCAGAGCCAGCAGTCCGTTGTGACACAGACAGGAAAGGTGACGGCTTCCAAACTGAATGTGCGTGCAAAGCCGGGAAATGCCAGTCAGGTAATCGGTACCTTAAAACAGGGACAGAAGGTGACGATTCTGGGACAGGAGAAGGCGTCGGACGGATCGACGTGGCTGCTGGTGCAGTTTAAAAAGAAGGGGCGTATCTTAAAAGGATATGTGTCAGCGAGGTATGTCAGGCTGGTGTAAGAGGTAATTGATTTCTCCCGCAAACTATGCTAAACTCAATCCGACAGAGATCGGAAGATAAGGAGAGGAACAGCAATGAGAACAGGCGGAATATTGATGCACATTTCGTCCCTTCCGTCCAAATACGGCATAGGGACAATGGGAAAGGAAGCAAAGCGGTTTGTAAATTTTCTGGCGGAGGCAGGGCAGGCGTACTGGCAGATCCTGCCGATTTGTCCGACCAGCTACGGGGATTCCCCGTATCAGTCCTTTTCCAGCTTTGCGGGCAATCCGTATTTTATTGATTTGGAGCTGCTTTGCAGGGACGGCCTTTTGACGGAAGAGGAGTGCGACGCTCCCTTCTGGGGAGAAAAGGAAACAGAGGTGGATTTCGGCATATTATACGAAAACCGCTATGCGCTGCTTCGGAAGGCTTACGCACGCTTTGCGGCAGACGTGCCGAAGGCGTTTGAAGCGTTTTGTATCAGGGAGCAGGCATGGCTTGAGGATTATGCACTGTTTATGGCGCTCAAGGATGCAAACGAGGGAGCGGCCTGGCACACCTGGAAGAGGGAATGGAAATTCCGTGAACGGGATGCGATGGAGGCAGCGCAGACGGAATATGCGGAGGAAATCGCGTTTTATAAAATGCTGCAGTATTTATTCTTTAAGCAATGGCGCGCACTGAAGGCTTATGCAAATAAAAAAGGGATTTCAATCATCGGTGACGTACCGATTTATGTGGCGGGCGACAGCGCGGATGTATGGGCAAACGGAGAGCAGTTTTATCTGGATGAGGAGCGGAATCCGATTGAAGTGGCGGGCTGCCCGCCGGATGCATTTTCCGAGGACGGCCAGCTTTGGGGCAATCCGCTGTTTCGATGGGATGTGATGAAGGCGGACGGCTACCGCTGGTGGACAAACCGGATCCGCGCGATGTCGAAGCTTTATGATGTGGTGCGGATTGATCATTTCCGCGGCTTTGATTCCTATTACGCGATTCCGGCGAAGGATACAACCGCAAGGAACGGAACCTGGAAGGAGGGGCCGGGAATGGAGTTGTTTGAGACGTTGGAGGAGAAGCTTGGAAGGCTGGATATCATCGTGGAGGATTTGGGATTTTTGACGCCGTCCGTGCGAAAGCTTTTGAAGGATTCCGGCTTCCCGGGGATGAAGGTGCTGCAGTTTGCGTTTGATACCAGAGAGGAAAGCGATTATCTGCCGCACAATTACGGCAGCCACAGCGTCGTTTATACCGGGACGCACGACAACGATACCGTGATGGGCTGGATGCACACGGCGCCGAAGGACAGTGTCAGGTTTGCGAAAAGGTATTTCAACCTGACCAGAAAGGAGGGTTATCACTGGGGAATGATGCGCGGAGCGTGGGCAAGCGTGAGTGATCTTGCGATTGTGCCGATGCAGGATATCTTAGGGCTTGGAAGCGAGGCGCGGATGAATACGCCGTCTACATTAGGCTGCAACTGGAAATGGAGGATGCGGCCGAAGCAGGTAACGAGGAAGCTGGCGCTTAAGGTGCGCAGGTATATGAAAATGTACGGAAGAGAGCAGAACCTGTAAAGGCAGTAAACAGAAAGGACAGAGTGAAGATGAGAGCGTTTTTAATTCTGGAGGACGGCAGTGTGTTTGAGGGAACAAGCATTGGCTCCACGCGGGAGGTAATCAGCGAAATTGTGTTTAACACCTCCATGACCGGTTACCTGGAGGTTCTGACCGACCCCTCTTATGCGGGGCAGGCGGTAGTCATGACGTATCCTCTGATTGGGAATTACGGAATTACGCCGGATATGGAATCAAAGCGGGCGTGGCCGGATGGGTATATTGTGCGGGAGCTGTCCCGGATGCCCAGTAATTTCCGTTGTGAGGGCAGTATTTCAGATTTTCTTGTAAAATATGATATTCCGGGAATTGCAGGGATTGACACTCGGGCGCTGACGAAAATTCTGCGGGAAAAGGGGACGATGAACGGGATGATTACAACCGATGAAGGCTGTCAGACCGCAGAAATCCTTCCGAAGCTGAAGCGGTATCGTACCGGATCCGTAGTGGAACGGGTGACCTGCCGGGAGAAATATGTGCTGGAGGGAAAAGGAAAGCGCGTTGCGCTGCTGGACTTTGGGGCAAAGAAAAATATTGCAGGATCGCTTCAAAAAAGGGGCTGCCAGGTAACGGTATATCCGGCGCATACACCGGCGGAAGAAATTTTAGGGGCGTCGCCGGACGGCATTATGCTAAGCAACGGACCGGGAGATCCGAAGGAGTGTACCGGGATTATCCGGGAGCTGAAAAAGCTGTACGCATCGGGAATCCCGATCTTTGCGATTTGCCTGGGACATCAGCTGATGGCGCTTGCCAACGGGGCGGATACGTATAAAATGAAGTATGGACACCGCGGCGGCAATCATCCGGTGAAGGATTTGAAAACGGGCCGTGTGTATATTTCTTCGCAGAACCACGGATATGTGGTGGATGCCGGACGTCTTAACCCGAAGCTGGCAGTGCCTGCGTTTGTCAATGTAAACGACGGCACGAATGAAGGGCTTCTCTATACGGAGCGGCCGGTCTTTACGGTGCAGTTTCATCCGGAGGCGTGCCCGGGACCGCAGGACAGCGCATATTTGTTTGACAGGTTTATGGAAATGATGGGAGGGAAATAATCATGCCGAGAAATCAGGAGATAAAAAAGGTTTTAGTGATAGGCTCCGGTCCGATTGTCATTGGACAGGCGGCGGAGTTTGACTATGCAGGAACGCAGGCATGCCGCTCTTTGAAGGAAGAGGGGGTAGAGGTGGTTCTTGTCAACTCCAACCCGGCGACGATTATGACGGATCAGGAGATTGCGGATGAGGTCTATATCGAGCCGCTGACGGCTCCCGTTTTAGAAGCGATCATTTTAAAAGAAAAACCGGACAGCGTTCTTCCAACCTTAGGGGGCCAGGCAGGCTTAAACCTTGGTATGGAATTGGCGGAGTCCGGTTTTTTGGAGAAAAACGGAGTAAAGCTGATTGGTACGACGGCGGATACAATTTTTCGGGCGGAGGACCGGCAGGCATTTAAAGATACCATGGAAAAAATCGGCGAGCCCTGCGCGGCATCCCAGGTGGTGCATAACGTGGAGGACGGGCTTCGGTTTACCAATACCATTGGATACCCGGTTGTGCTGCGTCCGGCCTATACGCTGGGCGGCAGCGGCGGCGGAATCGCGCATAATGAACAGGAGCTCGTCGATATTTTAACAAACGGACTGCGTCTCAGCCGTGTGGGCGAGGTACTGGTGGAGCGCTGCATTGCCGGGTGGAAGGAAATTGAATACGAGGTGATGCGGGATGCAAACGGCAACTGTATTACGGTCTGCAACATGGAGAACGTGGATCCGGTCGGCGTGCATACCGGAGACAGTATTGTAGTCGCGCCCTCCCAAACCTTAGGAGACAAGGAATACCAGATGCTTCGGACCTCTGCGTTCCGTATCATTTCCGAGCTTGGCATTACCGGAGGCTGCAACGTGCAGTACGCCTTAAAGCCGGACAGCTTTGAATACTGTGTCATTGAGGTGAATCCCAGGGTTTCCCGCTCCTCGGCTCTGGCCTCGAAGGCGACCGGCTATCCGATTGCAAAGGTGGCGGCTAAGATTGCGCTGGGGTATACGCTCGACGAAATCAAAAATGCCATTACGGGCAAGACCTTTGCCAGCTTTGAGCCGATGTTGGATTACTGCGTGGTGAAGCTTCCGCGCCTTCCGTTTGATAAATTTATTACCGCAAAGCGGACGCTGACGACACAGATGAAGGCGACCGGAGAGGTTATGAGCATCTGCAGCAGCTTTGAAGGGGCTCTGATGAAGGCAATCCGTTCGTTAGAGCAGCATGTGGACAGCCTGATGGCGTACGGATTTGATTCCTACTCGGACGCGCAGCTTAAGGACGCCTTAAAAATCGTAAGCGACCGCAGGATTTTCTGCATTGCGGAAGCGCTGCGCCGTCGGATGAGCTATGAACACATCCACGAAATTACGGCGATTGATCCCTGGTTTCTGGATAAGCTTGCCAGGATCGTAGAGATGGAGCAGGCGTTAAAGACAGAGGAGCTGACCGTCGATCGGTTAAAGGAAGCAAAGCGTATAGAGTTTCCGGATCGGGTGATTGCGGAGCTGACCGGAAGGGCTGAGGAAGAGATAAAACAGATGCGCTATGCAAACGGTATTACGGCAGTCTATAAAATGGTCGATACCTGCGCCGCGGAATTTGAGGCGGCGACGCCGTATTACTATTCGGTGTTCGGCGGAGAAAACGAAGCGGTGAAAACGGCGGAGAAACAGAAGGTGCTGGTGCTTGGCTCCGGGCCGATTCGGATTGGACAGGGAATTGAGTTTGATTACTGCTCTGTGCACAGCACCTGGGCCTTTAAAAAAGAGGGCTTTGAAACGATCATTGTCAACAACAATCCGGAGACGGTTTCTACGGATTTTGATATTGCGGACAAGCTTTACTTTGAGCCGCTGACGCCGGAGGATGTGGAGAGCATTGTCCATATCGAAAAGCCGGACGGCGCTGTCGTGCAGTTCGGGGGGCAGACCGCAATCAAGCTGACGGAAAGCCTGATGAAAATGGGCGTCAAAATCTACGGAACAAAAGCAGAGGATGTGGACGCCGCGGAGGACAGGGAGCTGTTCGACCGGATTTTGGAGCAGACGGGAATCCCGCGCGCCGCCGGCGGAACGGTCTATACTGCCGAAGAGGCAAAGGAGGTGGCGGGCCGTCTGGGCTATCCGGTTCTGGTGCGTCCGTCCTACGTGCTTGGCGGCCAGGGAATGCGGATTGCCTACAGCGACGAGGAGATTGAGGAATTTATCGAGGTGATTAACCAGATTGCACAGGAGCATCCGATTCTGGTCGATAAATACCTGCAGGGAAAGGAAATCGAGGTTGACGCGGTCTGCGACGGTACGGATATTTTGATCCCGGGCATTATGGAGCACATTGAGCGGACCGGCGTGCATTCCGGCGACAGCATTTCCGTTTACCCTGCGCCGACGATTGGAGACGAGATCCAGACGACGTTAGTAGAATATACCAGGCGGCTGGCAAGGGCGCTGCATGTCATCGGCCTGATCAATATCCAGTTTATTGTGATGGACGGGAAGGTGTATGTGATAGAGGTCAATCCGCGTTCGTCGCGAACGGTGCCCTACATCAGCAAGGTAACGGGAATCCCGATTGTGGATCTGGCGACGAAGGTGATGGTCGGAACTACGCTAAAGGAAATGGGCTATCCCTCCGGACTTGCGCCAAAAGCAGATTATATCGCCGTTAAGATGCCGGTGTTCTCCTTTGAAAAGCTGCGCGGCGCCGAAATCAGCCTGGGGCCGGAAATGAAATCAACCGGAGAATGCTTAGGAATTGCAGAGAGCTTTGACGAGGCGCTTTATAAGGCGTTTCTTGGCGCAGGCGTAACGCTTCCGAAGTATCGGCAGATGATAATGACGGTAAAGGATGCGGACAAGCCGGAGGCCGTAGACGTGGCAAAGCGTTTTGCGGCGCTTGGCTATAAGATCTATGCAACCAGAAGCACGGCAAAATATCTGAATGAGCATGGCGTGCAGGCGCTTCGGGTCAATAAGATTACGCAGGAATCCCCGAATGTAATGGATCTGATCCTGGGACATAAAATTGATTTGGTCATTGATACGCCCACACAGGGAAACGGAGATAAAAACAGGGACGGCTTTTTGATCCGCAGGAATGCGATTGAAACGGGCGTATACTGTATTACGGCAATCGACACGGCGAATGCGCTGGCCAGAAGCTTAGAGCGTGCAGACAAAAAGCTTGCGCCGGTGGATATTGCAACGGTAAATCATTATAAATAACAGGTTCGAAGGGGCTGCTGCATGAAAAAATGGACATGCAGCAGCCTTTGCCGGATTTCTACCGGTATTTCAGGTCAAACTCCATGTAAGCATGCTCAAAATCCTTTTTCCTCCGGCGGGAAACCGGAAGCGTGATGTCTTTCATCTGAAGGACGCCGTTTTTGTAGGATTCGATCTGCGCCATATTTACAATGTACTTCCGATGGATGCGGAAGAAAAGACGGCTGTCAAGCCGCTTTTCAAGCTCCCTTAAGGAATCCTCGCTCCGCAGCATCTTGTTCTTGACCCGGTATTCACAGTAGCTGTCGTAGGTTACGACATACTGGATTTCACTTTGCGGAACCTCGTAGGGAAGCCGGCTGTGGTACAAAAGAATCGTGCTGTTTCCCAGGACGCGCTTCATACAGGCCAAAAGGGCTTCCTCTACCTCGTCCCGTTCAAAGGGTTTGACGATGAATCGGAAGGCTTCGATAAAAAACGCTTCCTTCATGCGTTCGACCATGACGGTAGCCATGATGATCCGGCATTTGTAATTTTGGGCGCGTATGCTTTGGCCGGTTTCAATCCCGTCTAATCCAGGCATTTCGATATCCAGAAAAATAATATCCAGCTTTCCGGCATCGGCTATCAAATCTTCCCCGGAGGTATACAGATACAGCTTGTATTCGGTCGGATTGTTTTCATAAAATTCGCGGATGTATGTCTGCAGTGTCAGAGTTTGTTCCATGATATCGTCGCATATTGCTATCCGTAACATATTCGTATCCTCTTTTGTGTCTTTTATTCAATCAGATCTATTATACCAAAACCTTTCATGTACTGTAAGTGTATTTTGCGTTTTTTCTGTGATAGGATATCAAAAGAAGGAAAAAAGGAGGATACATCAATGGAACCGATTTTAAAAATGCAGTCCTTACGGAAATATTACGGCAAATCCCCCAATCAGGTGAAGGCGCTGAACGGCATTACGTTAGAGGTGATGCCCGGGGAATTTCTTGGAATTATGGGAAGCAGCGGCTCGGGGAAATCTACGCTTTTAAACTGTATTGCCACCGTTGTCCGGCCGGACGGAGGGGAAATGCTCATGGAAGGGATCGACGTGCAGAGCTTAAAGGGCAGAAGGCTTTCGGAGTACCGAGGAAGGAGTATCGGCTATCTGTTCCAGAATTTTGAGCTTTTAGACAATCTGACCGGACAGGAAAATATCTTCCTTCCGCTGTCTCTGCACAATGTGCCGCAGGCAGAGGGAAGGAGGCGTCTTACGGAGCTTGCGTCTTATCTGGAAATTACGGAGGTTTTGCATCAGTTTCCGGCACAGATGTCCGGCGGGCA
>CANDKL010000123.1 GCA_947385255.1 uncultured Roseburia sp.
TCATCTCCTATCAATTCCTGTACCATCTGTTTGTTGGCTTTCAGGCTTACTTCCAAAACAGAATCCGCCATTTCCCTGTCCGGTATCTCCGTCAGATGCCGGATGCTGCCAAGTAAATTTTTAATATCTTCTTTTTTCAGGTTCTCCGATAACGCCCGCAGCCATGCATGGGCTTTTTCATCCAGTTTTTTCGTAACAATGATCTGTGTCGGGAACGATACATTCCCTTCGATATAGTAAATGCCTTTCCATGGGTTTGTGAGCATATAACCATGTTCCCTGAAATATCTGAACAGCTCCCGCGGGTAAGCTTCCCGGATGATGGAAACGGTGATATCGTCTGCTTTGCGTTCATCCTTCGTCTCCCCATAGGATTTGTACAGACTTGCATATGCCATGGATTTATAAAATACATCTATATCCAGATGATCCCCTGGGGATTTATATTCGATTAGATTATGCCCGCGGAAGAAAGTGCCTATTTCATTTGAAACTCGTATTGTATTTTTGTGTCTTTCATACGCTGCTCCTTTATCTGATTGGATTATAACACATTTAGAGGATTTTACAATGAAAAAAGCTCATTCAAATTTCTTGCAATCCCTCCCATTCTATGATACGATAGCCTCGGACGGTATCCAAAGGAACTGTACCACGGCATACATAACCATAAAAATTCAGATTCTTATCGGTAAATGGCTGTACCGCAGGGACAGCACATTTTTGGCATAAGGATATTTCATTGTGTGTCTGGACAGGGAATGTGCAGGCTTTTTTTGTGTCTGAAACCGAACAAAAAGCCGACGGAAAGGAGCATTATGAAAATTACAGGATCTATCAGGGAAGTAAGGGAGCTGGTAAAGGAGTGGAAGCGGCAGGGCCTGTCGGTGGGGCTTGTGCCTACGATGGGCTATCTGCACGAGGGGCATAAGAGCCTCATCGATCGGGCTGTAGCAGAAAACGACCGGGTCGTCGTCAGTGATTTTGTGAACCCGATTCAGTTTGGGGCAAACGAGGATTTGGCGGATTATCCGCGGGATATTGAGGCGGACAAAAGGCTTTGCGAGGCCGCGGGCGCGGATTTGATTTTCCATCCGGCGCCGGAGGAGATGTATGCCCCTGATTTTTCCACCTATGTGGAAATGCAGCAGGTGAGCGAACGGCTTTGCGGCAAAAGCAGGCCGACGCATTTTCGGGGCGTTTGTACGGTGGTGTGCAAATTGTTCCATATCGTAAATCCCGATCAGGCCTATTTCGGGCAGAAGGATGCGCAGCAGCTTGCCGTCATCCGCCGGATGGTGCGGGATTTGGATCTGGATATCCGGATTGTGGGCTGTCCGATTGTACGGGAAGCGGACGGACTGGCCAAAAGCTCCCGGAATACCTATTTGAATGAAGAGGAGCGCAAAGCGGCGCTCGTGCTTTCCAAAGCAATTTTCCATGGGGAGGCTTTGGCAAAGGGCGGCGAACGGCGGCCGGACGTCATTGCAGACGAGATGGCAAAAATCATAAAAGCAGAGCCGATGGCACGAATTGATTATGTGGAATTGGTGGATGCGGATACCATTTGTCCGCTTCAAAAGATGCAGGGAAGGGTATTGGCGGCAATTGCGGTTTTTATTGGCAAGACGCGCCTGATCGATAATTTTATCCTGGAGCTATAAAACGTGTCCGAAGAATTTTATCCGGGTTAGGCAGGTATACAAGAAAAAAGAAGGTGACAAATTTGGTACTGGAACTGTTAAAAAGCAAAATCCACCGCGCTGTCGTGACGCAGGCGGAGTTGAATTATGTCGGAAGTATTACCATTGACGAGCATTTGATGGAAGCGGCGGGGATTTATGAATACGAAAAGGTGCAGATTGCAGACGTGGACAACGGCGCACGGTTTGAAACGTATGTCATAGCCGGAGAGGCGGGAAGCGGGATTGTCTGCCTAAACGGCGCGGCGGCGCGTATGGTTTCCACCGGGGATAAGGTGATTATCATGAGCTATGCACAGATGTCGCCGGAGGAGCTTGGGGAAAACCCGCCCAGGGTCGTATTTGTAAATGAAAATAACGAGATTACCTCCGTGATGCGCTATGAGAAGCACGGCGCGCTGACCGGAGCTTAGGAGGATGCGATGCTGAAGGGAAAAAGGGTTGTGCTTGGCGTAACCGGCAGCATTGCCGCTTACAAAATGGCAAATGTGGCAAGCATGTTAGTAAAGCTGCACTGTGACGTGCAGGTGGTTCTGACCAAAAGCGCGGCGCAGTTCATTACGCCGGTGACATTTGAAACGCTGACAAAACGGCCTTGTCTGACCGATACATTTGATCCGATGCCGAATGGGGACATTGCGCACATTACGTTGGGGCAGAAATCGGATCTTCTGCTGATCGCCCCGGCGTCGGCGGATATTTTGGCTAAGATGGCGCACGGCATAGCGGATGATCTGCTGACATCCGCAGTTGTGGCGGCGACCTGTCCGATTCTGGCCGCGCCCGCCATGAACGCATATATGTACCGGAATCCGATTGTGCAGGAAAATATCAGGCGTCTGAAATCGTTCGGCTTCGAATTTGTCAAGCCGGAGGTCGGGCGTCTGGCATGCGGTGTGGAGGACATCGGCAAGCTGCCGCGGGAAACCGTGCTGGCAGACGCGGTAGTGAAAAAGCTGACAGAAAGAGAGGCTGCCGCAGAGCCTTTTGCGATGTGTGAGGCACAGGAGTCGGTACAAAAGCCGGTATTCGGGGCCACAGAAACGTCCATGCGGGACTTATCCGGACTGCACATTCTGGTTACGGCTGGCCCGACCAGGGAGAGCCTGGATCCGGTCCGTTTTATTACAAACCATTCCACCGGAAAAATGGGTTATGCGATTGCCGCGGAGGCGGCGGCGCGCGGGGCGCAGGTGACGCTTGTGTCCGGCCCGGTCAGTCTTGCCGCGCCGGACGGCGTACAGAGGGTTTCCGTTACGACCGCAGAAGAGATGTACCGGGAGGTGCTTTTGCGGTTTCCTTCGCAGGATATCGTTATCAAGGCCGCCGCCGTTGCAGATTATCGTCCCAAACAGGTAAATCCGGAAAAAACCAAAAAGCAGGACGGCACGCTTTTCATCGAGCTGGAGCGTACCAGGGATATTCTGGCGGAGCTTGGCGCAGGAAAGCAGCCGCATCAGTGCATTTGCGGGTTTTCTATGGAAACGGAGCATGTTTTGGAGCATTCCAGACAGAAGCTTCAAAGGAAAAATGCCGATTTGATTGCGGCGAACAGCATACGGGAAAGCGGCGCCGGGTTTGGCGCGGATACCAACCATCTGGTATTGATTACAAAGGATGGGGAGGAGGATCTGGGCATGCGATCCAAAGAAGCGTGCGCCGGATGCCTGCTGGATCGCTTATACGGAATTTGGAAGAAGAAACAGGAGGGTTCCTATGAAACAGGTAAAAAAAGTATGTAATTTTATGTCTTCAAATATTGCGGTGTTTATTATTATATTTTCCGTCATCGCATTTTTTGCCCCGAAGGGATTTGCGTGGGCGACCAACTATACGACGATCTTCCTTGGCGTAGCGATGTTTGGAATGGGACTGACGATACGCGCGGAAGATTTTCGGGTGGTATTCACCAGGCCGAAGGAGCTGTTTGCAGGATGCGTGCTGCAGTATACGGTGATGCCTTTGACCGCGTTTGTGCTGGCAAAATTATTTCATCTGCCGGCCGATCTGGCGCTTGGCGTGATACTAGTCGGCTGCTGCCCGGGCGGAACGGCGAGCAACGTCATTACCTATGTGGCGGGCGGAGACGTGCCGCTGTCTGTCGGGATGACGATTGTGTCTACGATTGCGGCACCGATTTGTACGCCGGTGCTGGTGTATCTGCTGGCGGGCTCGTGGGTATCGGTGTCGCTGGCTACGATGATGATGTCGGTTGTCAAGGTCGTACTGGTGCCGGTTCTGGCCGGAATATTGATCTACCGGATATTCCCGAAGCAGATCGATGCAATTCGGGAGCTTTTGCCGCTGGTGTCGGTTGTGGCGATTGTCATGATTATTTCCGGAATTGTCGCAAGCAATGCCGAAAAGATATTAACCTGCGGCGCACTGGTGATGATTATCGTGGCAATTCACAATGTCGTGGGGCTTTTGCTTGGCACGGGAGCGGCCAAAGCGTTAAAATTAGATGAAAAGAAGGTGACAGCCATCGGTATTGAGGTCGGGATGCAAAACAGCGGCTTAGCAATTTCGCTTGCAACGGCAAACTTTGCGGCAAATCCGCTTGCAACGCTTCCGGGAGCGATTTTTTCCGTGTGGCACAATATTTCCGGAACGATTTATGCGGGTCTCCGCAGCCGGTGCGCGGAGGCTTCGGAGAACAGAGCATTGGCCGGCGGACAAACGGAGGGATAAGCCTATGGATGCAAAAAAATTTTCAACAAAGCAGATGGTAGAAATGGCGCTGCTGACCGCGATTATTATTTTACTGGCGTTTACGCCGCTTGGATATATCAAGACGCTTGGACTTGAGATTACGTTGATTGTTGTGCCGGTGACAGTAGGCGCCGTTACGCTTGGACCAGCGGTGGGAGCGGTTCTGGGAGGCGTGTTTGGGATTACCAGCTTTATTCAGTGTTTTGGGATGAGTCCGCTCGGAGTGGAGCTTCTGGCGATTAATCCGATCTTTACCTGCATCGTCTGCATCGTGCCCCGGCTTTTGATGGGCTGGCTGACGGGGCTTGTTTACCAGGGGCTGAAAAAAGTGCGGGCGGCAAAAAACGTCGCGGTAGTTCTCGCGAATCTGACAGGACCGGTGTTAAATACCGTACTGTTTATGGGGACGCTGGTGCTGCTGTTTTACCGGACAGAGTATATTCAGGGAATTGTAGAGGCACGCGGTGTGTCAAATGCGCTGGCATTTGTCGTAGTATTCGTTGGAATCAACGGCGTGGTTGAGGCACTGGCCTGTTTTGTTGCGGGGAGTGCGATTTCGAAGGCGCTGCAGGCGGCGCTTAAGCTAAACTGACGATGGTTTTCAAACTTTACGGTTTACATTTTCCGCCATATATTGTAAATTATACGTAAAACTTAAAGAAAGAAGGAATCACAAATGCTTTCAAAAAAGATACAGACAGCTTTAGCAGGCAGCTCTGCAATCCGCGCCATGTTTGTTGAAGGAAAGGAGCTGGCGGCAAAGGTAGGAGCAGAAAACGTATTTGACTTCAGTCTCGGGAACCCGGCGACACCTGCGCCGGAATCCTTAAAACAGACAGTTGCGGATTTACTGGACAAGGAGGATCCTCTGGTGCTGCACGGCTATATGTCAAACTCCGGCTATGAGGAAGTACGCGAGTCCATTGCGCAGAATTTAAACCGCAGATTTGGAACGAAATTCACCTGGAAAAATATCGTGATGACCGTCGGCGCCGCAGGAGGACTGAATATTGTCTTTAAGACGATTCTGGATCCGGGAGACGAGGTCATTGTATTTGCACCGTTTTTTGGAGAATACCGGAATTATGCCGCGAATTTTGACGCGTCGGTCGTACCGGTTGCGCCGGATTACGAGACCTTCCAGCCCGATATGGAAGCATTTGCAGCGGCATTTACCGAAAGGACCAAGGCGGTACTGATCAATACGCCGAACAATCCGACCGGCGTCATCTATTCGGATGAAACGATGAAGCGGATAGCGGAAATCCTCTGTAAAAAGGAGCGGGAGTACCGCAGGGAAATTTATCTGATTTCGGATGAGCCGTATCGCGAGCTGGTCTATGACGGAGAAAAAGAAAATTTCCTGACCAAATATTATAAGGATACGATTGTCGGCTATTCCTTCAGTAAATCGCTGTCGCTGCCGGGCGAGCGGATTGGCTATATCGCAGTGCCGGACGAGGCGGCGGATTCCGAAAACCTGCTGGCTGGAATCGAGGTGGCAAACCGGACGCTTGGCTTTGTCAACGCGCCGTCTCTGATTCAGAAGGTAGTTGCAGAGTGTGTCAATGAAACAACAAACCTGGAATTTTATGATAAAAACCGTAAGGATTTGTATGAGGGCCTGACCGGACTCGGATTTACCTGCATCAAGCCGCAGGGCGCGTTTTATCTGTGGGTCAAATCACCGGTGGCAGATGAAACAGAGTTTGTCAACGCGGCAAAGAAGTACAACCTGCTGCTTGTAAAGGGAAGCGCATTCGGCTGCAGCGGCTATGTTCGTCTGGCGTACTGCATTTCCAATGAAAAAATCAACCGTTCCTTAAAGGAATTTGCCAGGCTGGCAGCTGAATACGGTCTGTCCGGGGAGAATACAAAAGCATGAGGACATGGGAACAAAACATACGAAGGGTCGTGCCCTATGTGCCGGGTGAGCAGCCGAAGGACACATCGGTCATTAAATTAAATACGAATGAA
This sequence comes from uncultured Roseburia sp., assembly GCA_947385255.1. Classification (GTDB taxonomy): domain Bacteria; phylum Bacillota; class Clostridia; order Lachnospirales; family Lachnospiraceae; genus Roseburia_B. The sequence continues at coordinate 6,393 of CANDKL010000123.1, forward strand.
AATCCTTATCCGCCGTCGCCGAAGGTGGCAGCTGCTCTGCGCAATCTGGACGCAGAGCAGCTGCGCCTGTATCCCGATCCGGCTGCATCAGAGCTTGTGGACGCCATTGCGGAGACGTACGGCGTCGTAAGAGAGCAGGTTTTTGTGGGCGTGGGTTCGGATGATGTGCTGGCCATGGCATTTTTAACCTGCTTTCAGTCCGAACGGCCGATACTGTTTCCGGACATTACCTATTCGTTTTACGACGTATGGGCAGATTTGTTCCGGATTCCGTATGAGGTGCAGCCGTTGGACGACGCGTTTTTGATTCGCCCGGAGGATTATAAAAAGCCGAACGGAGGTATTATATTTCCAAATCCCAATGCACCGACCGGGCTGTTGATGCCGCTTTGCCAAATCGAAGAGATTGTACATGCGAATCCGGATGTCATTGTCATTGTGGATGAAGCATATATTGATTTTGGAGGAGTGTCCGCGCTGCCGCTTTTAAAGAAGTATGATAATCTGCTGATCGCTCAGACCAGCAGCAAGTCGCGCTCCTTAGCCGGGCTTCGGATTGGCTTTCTGTTTGGAAATCCAAAGCTGATTGGCTATATCAATGACTGCAAATATTCCTTTAATTCCTATACCATGAACCGGCCGGCCATTGCACTTGGCGCAGAGGCCGTGCGGGATCAGGAATATTTCAGGCAGTGTACGCAAAAAATAATCAAGACCCGCGAATGGGCGAAGCTTAAGTTACGCGAGCTGGGATTTTTATGCGGAGATTCTGCGAGCAATTTCGTCTTTGTTTCTCATCCGGAGCATGAGGCCGGAGAGCTGTTTGCGGCGTTAAAGGAAGCGGGGATTTATGTCCGCCATTTCCGTAAGCCGGAGCGTATCTGCAATTACCTGCGGATTACCATCGGGACAAAAGAAGAAATGGACGCGCTGTTTGCGTTTCTCACACAATATATGTCAGGCGATAGGAGTAATTGATGTTAAAAAAATATATCTACATTTTTCTGATTTCTATGGTACCCCTGGTGGAGCTGCGCGGGGCCATTCCGGTTTCCCAGCTGCAGGGCCTTCCGATTGTGCAGTCGTATGTGGTCTGTATCATCGGTAACATGCTTCCGGTTCCGATTATTTACCTGTTTGCAAGGAAGGTGCTGGAATGGGGGGCGGATAAGCCTTTGATCGGCGGCTTTTTTGGCTTCTGCCTGGAGAAAGGGGAAAAGGGAGGCAGGAAGCTGCAGGAAAAAGCCGGGCGCGGCCTGTTTTTGGCGCTGCTTTTATTTGTAGGAATTCCATTGCCCGGTACGGGAGCTTGGACCGGGACGCTGGCGGCAAGTATATTGGATATGGATTTTAAATCCAGCGTGACGGCTGTGATGCTGGGGGTACTTTTGGCGGGTGTGATCATGGGCGCTGCAAGCGTGATCGCCGTGGGGATATTTTAGAGCGTGTTTGAAAATCCATTTCCGCCATCTGCGTTTCCCACTTTGTTCAAACACGTTCTATTACAAGTGGCGAATGTAAAGTTGGAGATTCCTGGTCTAGTATTCTATCCGGACAGAAATTAGACGATCGCTTTGTCTGTTCCGCACCATTGCAGTGTTACGTTGGCGTAATGGCAACGTCAGGCAGAGGGCAGGGGGTGCGGCTATAGACGTTTCCAGAAGGACTGAATAATAGGATAAAGCTGCTTATCAGGAAATTAAGCAGTATATTCTGGATAAATAATGTACATTGGAAAAAGAAAATGCAATCAAAGACGGATATTTTCAGATGATTGAAAAAACCGAATATAAAATTCTAATAGAGCACTTACTTAAATCAAAATAATAAGTAGATGCTCTTTTTTTGTTTCTACCTTTTAGCGGAATTACTTTCGGATAGAAATAATATTCCCTTAATATTTGTGAAATTTAGAGGGAAAGATAAATCGGCGATTTCTGAACGAAGTGATTATGGATACGGATGTATGATCACTTCTTATGATAAAATTAGAAATAGGCTGCAATCAGAAAATACCTGTATTTCTGATACAACAGTCAGACCAAGAAATAGAACGCTTATGCGAATTTTTCTTAGCATGGGATTGACTGAACGCACAGGGCATGGAATACCAACCATTGTTAAAAAGTATGGAGGAGAAGTTTTTGAAATAGAAGATAACTATATCCGTTGCACAA
>CANDKL010000124.1 GCA_947385255.1 uncultured Roseburia sp.
TGACGGAGACAGCGAGACAGTAGAAGAAGCCGGAACAGAGGTGGATGCATCTCTATATACGGAAGAGGAAGCCGCGGATTCGGAAGAGGCAGTGGAGAAACAGGACGCGGAAGGGACAGAGGAACCGAAGGAAGCAGAAAGCACCTTGAATCCTCAGGCAGACGGGGATGAGGAGGAGCCGGAACCGGGAGAGCGTGTTTCTTTGCAGAGTACGCGCATTACCAAGCCTGGCGCACTGCCGAATCAGATCCGCGGCAGTATTGTGCCGGACGAGGGAGACGGCTTTGTAGCGGGCAGTATCTTAGGACTGGAGCTAAAGGACGGAGATACTGTTCTGGCACAGATTACGGATAAAGCTTCCGGGGCAGACGGGTACAAGGTGTATGCCGTATTGGGAAGCGATGGCGATTCGGTAAATATTACGGTAAGGGGAAACGGAGGCTATACCGGAGACCTGATTTACACGGCAGGCTTTGGCTATGATCTGTCGGGCAGTACGGTAGCCTTAAGCTATGACGGGTATCCGGCGGGCACGACGAGCTATTCCTATGAGGGAAGGCCCATTGAGCCGGCGGTTGCAGTGACAACGTCAGACGGTACGGCTTTGACGGCGAATACGGATTATACCCTTACCTATGTAGATAATGAAAATGTGGGAACCGCGCATGTGGTGCTTCAGGGGATTGGCAGGTATGCCGGTACACGTACGGCAGATTTTAATATCCTGCAGTCTAACGTCAGCTCTTTATTTGCAATTCATGTCAGCGGTGCGGTATATAATAAAGCGGAGGCGGCATCTGCGGAAGGGATTACGCCTTCTGAGGTTACGGTTACCAATACGGTGACGAATCAGCCGGCGGATCCGGAGGATTACAGCTTAAGCTATCGGGACAATACTTACATATCTGCTCCGCTGCAGCCGGCCATGCTGGTTGTAACCGGGACGGGGAACTGTACGGGAAGCCGGGAGGAGCCGTATCAGATTACGGCGGCCAGCTTTGACGACGGAGCTTATGCAGAGAAGGATAAGATTCATGTGGAGCTGGATCCGACGTATTCCTTAAGCTATACGGGACAGAGGCTGGAACCCCCGATTACGGTTTACCAGAAGGATAAGCAAACAGGGAAGCTGGTTCGGAATACGGATTATACGGCTGTATATTCGGATAATATTAATGTAGGGACAGGAAAGATCACCATCACCGGGACAGGGAATTATACCGGAAGCCGGGTGGTAACCTTTACGATTGGGAAGTTTAATGTAAAGGATATTGACAGCTCTTTGATTGACGTAACGGAATATGCGTATACCGGAAGCGAGATACGTCCGGTGGTGCCCAACAGCCTGACGGACACCTCGGGCCATCCCCTTACGGAAGGGGTGGATTACGATGTGCGGTATGCGAATAACATCAATGTTGGCAACGGAATTATCCGTATTATCGGAAAAGGAAACTGTACAGGGGAGCTGGACGTATACTTTGTCATTTATAAGGACATCGCGAGCACGGATATTGCAGTCGATCCGATTGCGGATCAGCCGTATTCCGGAAGCGCGGTATATCCCGGCCCGGTCATTCGGGACAATGGGACGCTTTTGCAGAAGGATCGGCATTATACTTTAGGCTATGAGCCTGCGGATCCGGTAGATGTAGATACCTATCAAATCACCATTACCGGTGACGGCTCGTATTACAGAGGTACAAGAACAACGGAATTTCGAATTGTCCGCCGTGACATGTCTACGGTAGAGGTGCAGTTTACGCGGCCGGCAGCAAATGATTCCTATACCTTTACCGGCTCTTCGATTCAGCCGGAGGTAAAGGTTGTGGATCGGGAGAGCGGCAGGGCGCTTCCGATCGGAGATTTTGAAATTGCCTATACGGATAGGAGCGGCAGGCCGTCTCCGTCTGTGGCAGGGGAATGCACCGTTACGGTGACGCCCCGGGATGTTAATAAATATGCGGGCGATGCCGCGACGCTGACGTATACGATTACGCCGAAGACGCTTGCGGAAGGCAGAAACTATACGGTACGGCTGGATGGGCAGGATACGGTTACGCTTTCGTACACCGGAAGCGCGTTAGAGCCGCAGGTGACGGTTGTGGATAATCAGAGGAACAGCACGACCGGAGAGCAGGCGTCGTCCGGCGGGGGCTATCCGATTCCTGAATCTGATTATACGGTGGAATATACGAACAATCTGGATGCGGGAACGGCAACGGTAACGGTAACCGGAAGAGGCAATTATGCGGGAAGTATTTCCAGGAATTTCCGGATTACGCCGTTAAATCTGGCAAATGCGTCTGCGGTTGAAATTTACTTGCAGCCGGATGTAGCTTACCCCTATACGGGAGATACGGTTGTTCCGATTGTATCAGAGCTGACGGTTGACGGCAGGACGCTGCGGGCGGATGAATTTACCGTAGCATCGGAGGCCGTGAATGCAGGGGATGCAGAGCATACGTTTACCGTAATCGGAACAGGCAATTATACGGGCAGTATCGAATCGAATGCATCGGTGGTAACCAACGGGCCGGTGACGTTTCGGATTACGCCGCAGGATATTGCAGCCATTGACGTACAGGTAGAGGAAATCCCGAACCAGTCCTATACGGGAAGAGAGCTTCGGCCGGTTCCGGCTATGACCTATAACGGAAAGGCCTTAACGTCATCGGATTATGACCTGGCCTATGCCAATAATATCAACCTGGATTTGAATACGACGGATCCGGAGCAAATGCCGACGGTGACGATTACCGGAAAGGGCAATTTCACCGGAACCAGAACCGTGTATTTCCACATTTGTGAATCCATTGCCCGCGCTGTGGTGCTGGGCCTTGACAATCTTACCTATACCTTTACATCGAGGGAATTCCGGCCGGTTCCGACCAGTGTGGCGCTGGACGGCAGGCAGTTAGAGCGCGGCGTCGATTATTCGGTCAGCTACAAGAACAATATTGACGCCGGAAACGGCAGCAGCGAAAATCCGCCTACCGTTGTGATAAACGGTATGGGACTGTACGGCGGAAGCGTGGAAAAGACCTTTACGATTGAGCAGGTGGAGATTTCCTTAAACCGAAACGGCGTATTAAACGAGCCGCTGTCCTGCGTTATCGGGAGCAGCCCGATGTTTACCGGAAGCGCGGCCCGGCCGACGATCACCCTAAAGCACAATGTGCTGCTTTCGGATACGGGAGAACGTTTTACCTACGTTTTGGAGGAAGGAAAGGATTATGAATTTGAGCCGGCCCAGAACATTACGGTTGGGAATGCGACAAGATACAATCTGCGGATCCGGCCGATAGGCAATTATAAGACGGGAGCAGGCTATACCTGGGTGCCGCTTGGTACCTATACGATTAAACCGAAGCCGGTTGCATCGGATGAGATTCTGGTAGAGATTGGGGAGTTTGACGCCACGCATCTTCCGGTGGTGCCGCCGGTTCGCGTGATTGATACGAAGCGCGGTGTGGACGGGGAGTATGTGGAGGAGAACGGTACCTATGTCCTGCGGGAGGGCTCCGGTTCGGATTATGTGATTCAATACAGAAATAATACCGCTCCCGGTACGGCGTCCATTTTAATTACGGGAAGGAATAATTACAATGCATCTGTTATCCGGAATTTCCTGATACCGGGCAATCTTTCCAACGCGCAGATAGAGTTTTTGGATGCGGCGGATCCGTCCGGAGAATATTTGTACACCGGAAGCGAGATTACGCCGAAGATCCGTGTCACCTGCGGCAGAGACGCAAACGATCGGGTGATTGAGCTGAGAAGCGGGGTGGATTACGAATACCGGATTAACGGCGACAATACCAACTGCGGTTCGCCGGAAATTGAGCTGATCGGGAAGGGCGCCTATGAGGGCAGCACGCGGAGAGTAAATTTCCGGATTACGCCGAGGTCCTTAACAGACAATGCGGTGAAGATCAACCTGCCGGGAAGCGTGGATTATGACGAGGGGCGCAACGTAGAGCCGAAGCCTTCGATTGTGCTGGGACGGTATACGCTGGTAGAAGGCGTCGATTATGTATGCGGATATGAAAATCCCTGTTCTATGCCTTCGAACATCAGCGGCAAGAAATATACGGTCACCATACGTGCGGTGAACGGCGGAAACTTTACCGGGGAAGCGCTTAGAGAATATACCATCGGAAATAATTTTAATGTAAAGATTGAATTTGCCGATGATTCGGACGGAACCTACACCTATACCGGCAATGAAATCGTACCGGTGCTTAAGGTTACGGATAACAATAATGGAAACGAGCTGGTGCGCGGCAGGGATTACGATATGTCGTATGCGCCGGGGAATGTGAATGTCGGAAGAGTTACATTAACCGTATTCGGACTCGGTGAGCCGGGGAATACGGAGACGGAATACTGCGGAAGCAGGCAGAGCTCCTTTACAATTGTGGGAAAGAGCCTTGGAGATCCTGATATCGTCATCGGTGACATTGAGGATTATGTCTATACCTCCAAAGCCATTATGCCGGAGCCGCAGGTGGTATGGAGCGGGCACGGCGCAGACGGGGCAGATGTCGAGCTCGTATCCGGACAGGATTTTAAATATACCTATTCGGCGAATGTCAACGCAGGAACCGGAACGGTCCGGATTGAGCCGCTGTCCGGTACCAGCAATTTTTCGGGCTATCAGGAGAAAACCTTTACCATCTTAAAGAAGAACTTAGAGGACGAGGATGTTTTCATAGACAGCATACCGGATCAGGTTTATATCGGCGATGCGATTACGCCGAAGCTGAATATTTTCTGGGGAGAAAGCGCAGACAGCCAGGTGACGTTAAGTGAGAGCGATTATACGCTGGCCTACGGCGAAGAGGGCAATGTTGAGGTCGGAACCGTAGAGGTGACGATAAACGGAACCGGGAATTATGAGGGTACGATTGAAACATCGTTCCGTATTGTGAAGGTGAAGCTTTCGGATGTAACGGCAGAGTATTCAAAGGAGGAGCAGTATACCGGCAAGCAGATTACACCGGAGGTGAAGCTGACCTACCAGAGCACGGACAACCGGACCATCGAAATGAATGCCCCGGATGTATGGGGATATGCCATCAGCTATGGCAGCAACCAGCTTTTGGGAACGACAAGCGGTTCCATTACCGTTACGGCCGATCCGAACGGAAACTGTGAAGGGGATCCGCTGGTACTCCGCTTTGCGATTATCAAGAGGCATCTGGATGACAGTACGGTTTCTATGACGGGAATCGAGGATACCTATACGTTTGATCCGAATGAAACGGCCTGCGAGCCGGAGCCGATCCTGACCTTTAAGCCGGATGCGTTTACAACCTATACACTGCGGAGGGGATATGATTACACGGTTTCCTATGAGGGAAATACCACGGTAAATGCGGCGGCGAAGATTACCGTAACCGGAATCGGCAACTTTGACCGTTCGCTGGAAAAGACCTTCCGGATTACCAAGAATCTGCTGGATTATATTGAAACGGCCGCTGTAGCGGATACGCCGCTGATATACAACGGACAGGTACAGCATCCGAGGGTCAATGTCACTTTTAAGACAAACGATATTGAGGAAGGCCGGGATTATGAGCTGGTCTGGGATGAGGACTGCGTCAATGCAGGCGAGCATACGGTTATCATCCGCGGCGTCGGCGATTACGGCGGAGATTTGCCGCTGACCTTCTCCATTGGAAAACGCGATATCAGCCATGTTGCGATTGCAATTGACGATTATGAGTTTACCGGAAGCGAGATCGATCCGGTCGTACTGGTATCCGATCCGGAGATCAGTGATACGCTGTTCGGCGGAGACGTCTATGTGATCAAAGGAATCGAATCCAATCTGGAGATTGGAACGGCAACGGTAACGATTGAAGCGGTGGAAACCTCGAATTATACAGGAACCACAACCGGTACCTTTGCAATTAAGCCGGTGGATTTGACGGGCCTTCGCATTACCTCCTCTTCAATTGAATCACCGCAGCAGTATACCGGAAATCCGATTGAGCCGGGTGTGGTAATTACGGACAGCGGAAGGAATACGCGCGGAGAGGCGATTTCGGAGGAGGACGGAGAGTCCTATTATGTATTGACAGAAGGAACGGATTACGAAACAGATTATACCGATAATATTTATCCCGGAAAGCCGTCGGCCGCAGTGGTCATTACCGGAATCGGCCATTATGCGGGAACGCTGAATAAGGAATTTGATATCCAGGCGGATCTGGAAATGGTCGAGGTGGAGCCGATACCGGTACAGGAATATACCGGAAGAGAAGTTCATCCGGAGCTGGTGGTGACACTGAAGGAGTGGAGGCTTACGGAAGGCGAGGATTATGAGCTGACCTGGGATGAGGACTGTATCAATGCCGGAGATCATACGGTAGTTCTGCGGGGGCTCGGTGATTATACCGGAGAGAGAACGCTCACCTTTACGATAGGAAAGCGCGATATCGGCAAGGCAGAAATTGAAGTAAGCGATTGCGAATTTACCGGAAGTGAAATTGAGCCGGAAATTGAGGTCATAGATACAGAGCTTGGCGACGCGCCGCTGAGTAAAGACCTTTATACCGTCATCGGCATCACGGATAACCGCGAGGTTGGAACGGCGACCATTACGATTACGGCGGCAGAGGATTCCAATTATACCGGAAGCACCACAGGGACGTTTGAAATCCTGCCGGTGGATTTACAGAGCAGCCGTATTGTTTCCACGGCGATAGAAACGCCGCAGGAATACACCGGAAGGCCGGTTGAACCGGGCGTGACGATTGCCGATCACAGCAGGGGCGCCGACGGGGAAGCCATTTCGGATCAGAACGGGGATACGTTCTATGAACTGGCAGAAGGAAAGGATTATGAAATAGAGTATGCCGACAATATTTATCCGGGAGAAACGCCGGCGACCGTGACGATTACCGGTAAGGGAAGCTATGCCGGAACGCTCGCGAAGGTATTTGACATCCAGGCAGATTTGGCCATGACAGAGATAGCGCCGATTCCGTCGCAGCCCTATACGGGGGCGGAGGTCAGGCCGGAGCTGACGGTGAAGTTAGGCGAGCGGACGCTGCGCGAGAATTTCGATTATCGGGTAGAATACAGCAACAATATTGAGCGTGGAATTGCAACGGCAGCGATTTATCCTGTCGCAGGCACCTTATATACAGGCAGCAATCAGGTATCCTTTATCATCAGCAGAGATATTGCCGAGGCGGATATTGAAATCAGCAATTCGGAATATGTGTATACCGGCGGAGAGATCCGGCCGGAGGTAACGGTTACATTTGACGGCATGAACCTTGTTCTGGGAACCGATTATGAGGTTGTCTATGAAAGCAACGTCAACGTAGGTACGGCAACCATAACGATAAAAGGAATCGGCGGTTATGACGGAAGCGTGATCAGAACCTTTACCATACTGAGCAGAGATATTACAGAGGCCGAAATCCAGCTGATTGATTCGGAATTTACTTATACCGGAAGGGAAATTGTACCGGAAGCAGCCGTGCTGATTGACGGCGTGCTGTTAGAGCAGGGCGTTGACTATGAAATACGCTATGAGAACAATGTCAATGTCGGGACGGCAAGCATTACCGTAACGGGGCTTGGCGGCAACAGCGGAAGGGCCAGAAGGACGTTTGCCATTTTAAAACGCAGCATTACCCGCTGCACATTTGGGAACGTAACGGATAAAATATACACAGGGACGCCGACCTCACAGGATTTGGTTGTCAGAGACGGAGGCGGAATTACGGCTCAGGCAGCAGAAAACGGCGGAACCCTCGTATTAAACCGGGATTATACCCTGACCTATGAGAACAATGCGGCGCCGGGAGTTGCGACGTTAGTCGTATCGGGTATCGGCAACTACGGCGGGACGAAGACGATCCGCTATATGGTTCAGTTTACCGATATGACAGCGGTTACAGCTAGTGCTTCGGCAAGCAGCATTACGCTTTCCTGGGCGGAGGTGCCGGGAGCGGACGGGTATGGCATTTATGATGCGAATGATGTATTGATTGCAAGGACAGCGGGCCTGACGTATGTACACGCGGATTTGGATGCGCTGGCAACCTATACGTACAAGGTACGGCCTTACCGGACCTCGAACGGAACGGCTTATTACGGCAGCTTTTCCAATACGGTTCAAGCGGCAACCGGGATTGCAGCGCCTGCGCTTAAGGTAAAGGCCGGCAAGCGGCGCGCGAAGCTGACCTGGAATAAGGTCAAGGGTGTAAACGGCTATGAGATTTACAGGAGCACAAAAAAGAAAAAGAGCTATAAGAAGATTAAGACAGCCAAAAAAGCCACGATTGTAGGCTACACGAATAAGAGCCTGACGAAGAAGAAGAAATACTACTACAGGATCCGGGCATACAAAAAAGTAAACGGAAGGAAGGTTTACAGCAGCTACTCTCCAGTGAAATCAGTAAAAGTAAAATAAGGGATGGTCTTAAATGGAGGAAATCTACAGGCTTGGCAAACATGAATTTGCCACCCGTGAAGAGTGGGAGGCTGCACAGAGAGATT
>CANDKL010000125.1 GCA_947385255.1 uncultured Roseburia sp.
CTACGAATTCACCGTAGCAATTGTCGACCAAGCAGATCAGATCCGGCTTTAGTGATTTTAAAAAGGAAATCAGCTCCCCGATCCGCGCAACAGACAGTGTAGGCCTTACCGCATATCCCTTGGAGCGCTGAATGGTCACAAGCCTTGTTTTTTCGTTGACGGCTGCGCGGATTCCCTCGTAATCAAAGCCTCCGTCCGCTTTTAAATCCACCTGACGGTAGGAAATGCCGTATTCGGCCAGGGAACCCTTGGACGGACGGATCCCGATGACCTCCTCTAAGGTGTCATACGGCTTTCCCACCGGAGACAAAAGCTCGTCCCCGGGACGCAGATTTGACAGCAGCGTAAGTGCAAGCGCGTGTGTGCCGCAGGTGATCTGCGGGCGCACCAGCGCGTCCTCTGCGCCAAAGCACGCGGCATATACCGCCTCTAACGTATCACGGCCTAAATCGTTGTAGCCGTAGCCGCTTGTTGTCTGAAAGCATTCGGCAGAAACCCGCGCCTTCTGCATGGCCTTTATCACCTTCAGCTGATTGAATTCTGCCGTTTTGTCCATAGCGTCAAACCGCGGCTTTAGCTGCGCCTCTATCCTCGCCCCGAATTCGTATACCTCTTTGCAGATCCCAAGGCCTTCATACTGTTTTTGCATGTAGTATCCCCTTTTCTTCTAAAATAGATATCATTTTTTCCAAAATTGCATCCTCATCGTACAAAAATGCATCCTTATTCAGCCAGATGGCGTCCTTTTCCCTGCGGAACCAGGTGAGCTGACGCTTGGCAAAGCGTCTGGTATCCCGCTTTAAGACGGAAATGGCCTCCTCCAGGGAAAGCTCCCCATCCAGGCAGGCCAGAAGCTCCTTATAGCCCAGCCCCTGCATGGATACCATTCCTCTGTGGCAGCCGCCGGCCTTTAGGGCCTCCACCTCCTGCAACAGCCCCTGATCCATCATCTGATCCACACGGCGTTCAATCTGCTTATAAATCCTGCTCCGTTCATCATTTAAGACAAAATAAGCAAATTGGTACGGCGATTCCTTCTGCCGTTCCGTCGCATTGTGCTCCGAAATCGGATATCCGTTCTGCCGGTAAAATTCCAGTGCACGGATGGTACGCTTGATATTATTCGGGTGAATCGCCTTTGCCGACGCTTCGTCTACCGCGGCAAGCTGTGCGTGCAGAGCCTCATTGCCGTTTGTCCGGGCAAATTCCTCCAGTTCCAGGCGGATTTGTTCGGAAGACGTTTCTTCGGAAAAGTCGATGCCGTACAGCACGGACTGAATATAAAACCCGGTTCCTCCGGTGAGAATCGGAATCCGGCCGGCCGCATAGATTTCTTTCATATAAGTCCGGGCCAGCTTTTGGAATAAAACAATATTAAATTCCTCCTCCGGCAAAAGCTCGTCAATCAGATAATGCGGAATGCCCTGCATTTCCTTGGGCCTGATTTTGGCGGAGCCGATGTCCATGCCGCGGTAAACCTGCATCGAATCGGCAGAAATGACGGAGCCGTTGATCCGTTTGGCAAGCCGGACGGAAAGCGCTGTTTTGCCGACAGCGGTGGGTCCGGCCAGTATAATAAGCGGCGGTTTCATATTATATAATCCTCTTAAATTTCTTTTCTAATTCATATTTGCCCATTGAAATAATCGTAGGCCTTCCGTGCGGGCAGAAATAAGGGTTTTCCAGCGCTAAAAGCTCTGTGATCAGTGTATCCGCTTCCTGAAGCTTTAAGCTGTGATTCCCCTTTACGGCGGCTTTGCAGGACATGGAGGCTATTTTTTCCAGTATAAGCTCCGGCATATCGGCCCTCTGGATTTCTTCGTGGGAATCTAAAATTTCCAGAAGGATCTGCCTGGCATCCAGGTCGAACAAGTTCCCCGGCACGCCGCAGACGGCGTATTCCCTGCCGCCGAACGGTTCAATTTCAAAGCCAAGCGAAGCAAGCCTGCCCGACAGCACTTTAAGCGCCTGCTCCTCCTGTGTGTCCAAGGTGAGGATCACAGGAGGCGATATCATCTGGGTTGTGAAATCCTTTTTTCGAAATGCACGGAGCGTTTTTTCATAGAGCACCTTTTCATGTGCGGCATGCTGATCAATAATGAACAGCTTTTCATCGTATTCGACCAGCCAGTAGGTGTCAAACAGCTGGCCGATGATTTTATGCTTAAGCTTTGCCTGCTCGGAGAGAAATTTTCCTTCGTAGGCGAGCTCCTCCTGAACACACTCCGGCTGTGCCGACCTGCCGCTGACAGCAGCTACATTGCCCTGCGGCTGTGCGGTTTTGCCGCCGTCGGCTGCGGCCTGCCCCTGCGGCTGTGCCGTCCTTTTGCCTGCGGCTGCGTTGTATTTCGGCTCATAAGGCGAATCCTTCTTCACCGAAACAGCGATCTGCTCCAGCCGCTTTTTTTCAAACGGCTCCGGCAGCTCTCCCCGCTTCTTCGGCACAGCAGATGTCTTTTTCTTAGTATCATGCTCCAAAGCCGCCGATTTTATATGCTCCCTTCCCGCCAGAAGCTCCCGGATCCGTTCGGTCAGCTTTTGATAAATCTCCTCCTGCCGGTAGAACCGCAGCTCCATTTTGGAAGGATGGACATTCACATCCAAGAGCGTTCCGTCAAACGTAAAATACAGTGCGCAGAACGGATACTGGTGCTGCATCAGAAAGCCCTTGTACGCATCCTCAATACTCTTTGCGAGCAGGGAGCTCCGGATATACCTTTGGTTAATAAAATAATTTTCAAAATTCCGGTTTCCCCTTGAAACGACTGGCTTACCAAGAAACCCGCTTACCGAAAACAGCTCGTTTTTCTCTTCGATTGCAAGCAGGGAGGAGGTAATCTCTCTTCCGTATATCTGATAAATCACATCTCTGGCATTGCAATTGCCGGAGGTATGCAGCTTTGTCTGGTTGTTTGCAATCAACCGAAAGGAAATATCAGGCCTAGATAAGGCCAGCCGCTCTACCAGAGCGCTGATAGAACCTCCCTCCGTCTGCGGCGTCTTCAAAAACTTGCGCCGGGCAGGCGTATTGTAAAAGAGATTGTGCACCAGAATCGTCGTTCCGTCCGGTGCGCCGATTTCCTCCCGTTCCTTTTCCACAGAGCCTTCGATGACATAGCGCATTCCGGTAAGCTCCGGCACGGTTTTCGTAATCAGCTCGACCTGTGCAACCGCCGCAATACTCGAAAGCGCCTCGCCGCGAAAGCCCAATGAGGATACGGTGAGCAGATCCTCAATGGATTTGATTTTGCTGGTGGAATGGCGCAGAAATGCGAGGGCCACCTGATCCTTTGCAATCCCGCAGCCATTGTCCGTAATCCGTATGAAGGAGGTTCCGCCGTCCTTGATTTCCACCGTAATAGCAGTCGCTCCGGCGTCCATGGAATTTTCCACCAGCTCCTTGACCACCGAGGAAGGACGATCAATGACCTCTCCGGCTGCGATTTTATCAATTGTCTCCTGATTCAGCAGGGTAATATCCGCCATGGATTTTATTCCTTTCTGTTTCTTTTTTCTGATCCGTCTACCAGCGGTTTTTGATTTTATTCTGCAGCGCAAACAGCCGGTTCATCGCTTCCATGGGCGTTAAGCTGTTGATATCAATATCCCGGATCTCCGCAATGATGTCGTCGTCCTTTATCGTATCAAACAGAGACATCTGCGCCAGATCCACTTCGTCAAATACAGCCTTCTTTTTCCTGGAACCGGTATGTACCTTGATATTCCGGGCAATATCGGAAATGTCATTGGCGCTTAATTCCTCTACGATTTCCTTTGCCCGCTCCAGGACGGAATCCGGCAGACCTGCAAGCCTGGCGACCTGAATCCCATAGCTTTTGTCTGCTCCGCCCGGCACGATTTTGCGCAGGAATACAATGTCGTCGCCTTTTTCCTTGACTGCAATACAGTAATTATTCACATTGTCGAGCTTTCCCTCCAGCTCGGTCAGCTCGTGATAATGCGTGGCAAAAAGCGTTTTGGCTCCCAGAAGCTTTGGATTGCTGATGTGCTCGACCACAGCCCAGGCAATACTTAAGCCGTCAAAGGTGCTTGTCCCGCGTCCGATTTCATCCAGGACGAGAAGCGAATCCGGCGTCGCATTTCGCAGAATATTCGCGACCTCCGTCATTTCCACCATAAAGGTGCTCTGCCCGCTGGCAAGGTCGTCCGATGCGCCGACTCTGGTAAAAATACGGTCCACTATGCCGATGTTGGCAGAATCCGCGGGCACAAAGCTGCCAATCTGCGCCATCAGTACAATCAGGGCCGCCTGCCGCATATAGGTAGACTTGCCCGCCATATTCGGCCCGGTAATGATAGAGATTCTTTGTTTATTGTTGTCCAGATAGGTATCGTTGCAGACAAACATATCGTTTGGGATCATTTTCTCTACGACAGGATGGCGCCCTCCCTTGACATCAATCACGCCTTTTTTGTTCAGCCTTGGCCTGCAGTAGTGGTTCTGCTCCGCGACATGGGAAAAGGAAGCAAATACATCCAGCCTTGCAACCGCCTTTGCCGTCCTCTGGATACGCGCCACCTCTGCCGCAACCGTTTCCCGAAGCTGCCGGAAAAGATCGTATTCGAGCGCCGTAAGCTTATCCTCCGCCCCCAGGATCACGTCCTCTAACTCCTTTAATTCCGGCGTGATATAACGCTCTGCATTTGCCATGGTCTGTTTTCTGACAAAATAGTCAGGCACCATGCTTTTATAGGAATTGGTGACCTCCAGATAATAGCCGAATACCTTATTGTACTTGATTTTTAAGCTTTTGATCCCGGTTTTCTCCCGTTCCTTGGATTCCAGCTCTGCCAGCCAGTTTTTTCCTTCTGTCTTGGAGGTGCGCAGCTTATCTACCTCTTCATGATACCCCTCCTTGATAATCCCGCCGTCATGCGTCAGAACCGGAGCCTCGTCAATGATTCCCCGGTCGATCAGTAAAAACAGATCCTCTAACGGATCCAGATCCTCCTGAATTTGTCCCAGCAAAGCGCTGCCGAAATCAGAAAGAAGGCTTTTTAAGGGCGGAAGCATCCGCAGGGAATTTTTAAAGGAAACCAAATCCCTGGGATTGGCTGTCTGATAGGCAATGCGGGTCACCAGACGCTCCAAATCATAAATGGGATTTAAGTATTCGCGCAGCTCCTCGCGGACAATCATCTGCGTCCCCAGCTCTTCTACCGCATCCAGCCTTGCGTCAATCTCCGCCGGATCGATAAGCGGCTGCTCTAAATAGGAGCGCAAAAGCCGTGCGCCCATTGCGGTTTTCGTTTTGTCCAAAACCCAGAGCAGGGAGCCCCGCTTCGCCTTTTCACGGAGGGTTTCCACCAGCTCTAAATTGCGCCTGGTCGAGCTGTCAAGCATCATAAACCGCCCCGTGACATAAGGATGGATGGCCGTCATGTGGGACAATGAATTTTTCTGTGTTTCGTAGAGGTATTTTAACAATGCCCCTGCAGCGATGCTGCCGCAGGCAAAATCATGAAGTCCGATGCCCTCTAAGCTGTGGATGTGGAAATGCTCTTTTAACGTACCGATAGCTGTAGCATCATCGAAATACCATGCTTCCAGCGAGCCGATACAAATATGCAGGCGGTTTCTGATCTCATCTATATCAATACCGCTCATGAGAAATGCCTCATTGCAGACGACCTCAGCCGGACTGTATTTGTGGATTTCGTCGAGCAGCTTGCGCTCTGTATCCGCCTCTGTCACAAAATAATCCCCGGTGCTGACATCCGCGATAGATATGCCGTATTTTCCGGCAAAGCAGACAATGCACATGATGTAGTTATTTTTGGATTCATCCAAAGCCTGGCTGTCCGTATTCGTCCCAGGCGTCACGACGCGGATCACCTCGCGCTTTACGATTCCCTTTGCTGTTTTGGGATCCTCGATCTGCTCGCAGATGGCTACCTTGTAGCCCTTCTGCACCAGGCGGTTTAAATAGCCCTCCACGGCATGGTACGGAACGCCGCACATGGGTGCGCGTTCCGCAGCGCCGCAGTTCTTCCCGGTCAGGGTAAGCTCCAATTCCTTTGATACCGTTTTGGCGTCTTCAAAAAACATCTCGTAAAAATCGCCCAGACGGTAGAATAAGATGCAGTCCTTGTAGGCTTCCTTTGTTTTTAAGTATTGCTGCATCATTGGTGTGTATTTTTCCAAGATTTTGACCTTCCGTTTCTAAAGTTTCTGAAAATGTCTTGCTTCCAATTATATACACAAATCAAAAGTTTGACAATACTTTTCATTATCTTATCTCTGCGAAAGCTCCTGTGTGATATCCTCCCAGGTAATCCCCTTCTCTGCCATCAGCACCATCAGATGATACAGATAATCCGAGATTTCGTACTTGATCTCTTCCGGATTCGGATTTTTCGCAGCAATAATCGTCTCTGCATTCTCCTCCCCCAGCTTCTTTAAAATCTTATCAATGCCCTTATCAAATAAATAGGTCGTATAAGAGCCCTCCTTTGGGTTCGCCTTCCGGTCTAAGATAATGGCGTAAACCTCCTCAAATACCTTTAAGGGATTTTTCTCTACATATTCCTTCTTCAAAATCGGGTTGAAAAAGCAGCTTGGCTTCCCGGTATGGCATGCCGCGCCAATCTGGGATACCTTTGCTAAAATGGTATCGAAATCGCAGTCGGCCGTTAAGGATCGGACGTACTGGATATGCCCGGAGGTTTCCCCCTTCATCCAAAGCGCCTGCCGGCTTCTGCTGTAATAGGTCATCTTGCCGGAGCTAATCGTCTTTTGAAATGCTTCTTCATTCATGTAAGCCAGCATTAACACCTCGTCCGTCCGGTAATCCTGTACGATCACAGGCACCATGCCGTCTGAATTCAACTTAAAGTCCGACCATTTTAGGGCGGAAGTAAAGTTTACCATGCGGATGCCGCGGGCAGACAAATCGGTCTTGAGCTGCATAATATCCCGCCCCGGTTCCGTAATAAACGCCCCGGTAATCCCGCGGGCCTGCTCCTGCTTTAGAATTGCTTCAATCTCGTCCAGATTGCCGTCGTCTGTCACGACCACATAAGGGATGGAAGTAATATTCTCAACTGCGTCTATCAGCTTCTTGTCCAGCACCAGCATCTCATGAAAGTTTTCTTCCATGGCGTCGTGGTTTTTGAAAATAAAATCTACATTTCTGACGGATACCAGCACACGATCCTTTCCGAACCGCTTGCTGGCTTCCTCCGCCAGCTTAATGCTCTGCGGCTTGGAGCCGTTTAGCATGACCTGCAGGCAGCCCGTATAGAATATTTTTTTAATATCCTCGAAACGGTTGATGTTTCCGCCGGCGCATACCTTAATTTCAAGCTCATGGTTTAAATCCTTTATCGTCTGCAGGTTTTTCTCATGCTCTTCATCATCGTCTGACAAATCAAAAATAAAAATTTTGTCAATCCCGCAGTCGTTGTATATTCGGACCCGTTCAAAAATATCTCCGTCCGGCGTAAGATCGGTCGGACTCTTAACGGCTTTGCCGTTCTTTAAATAAATGGTTGCAACAATATTTTTAAGCTCCATCTTTTACAAGCTCCCCTTTGTTGATAAAATTCCGGTAATCCGCGCGTCGGTCCCGGTTGCGTCGTCAAATGCTCTGGCAAAGGCCTTGAACATTCCTTCAATGATATGATGATTATTTCTGCCTGACAAGACCTTGATGTGCAGGTTCATGCCCGCACTGTAGGAAATGGCATAGAAAAATTCACGTACCGTTTCCGTGTCCAGATAGCCTACATGATCGGTGGTGAATTCTGCGTCAAACACCAGATACGGCCTGCCGGACAAATCAATGGCGCACAATACCAGCGTCTCATCCATTGGCAGAATGCAGCTTCCGAAGCGCCGGATGCCCTTTTTGTCCCCCAGCGCCTTTTTGATGGCGCTGCCTAAGACGATTCCGGTATCCTCTACCGTGTGGTGGCAGTCTACCATGAGATCTCCGGTCACCTTGACGTCCAGATCAAAAAAACCATGTTTGGCAAAACCGCTCAGCATATGATCAAAAAACCCGATCCCGGTATCAATGTCCGAATTCCCGCGTCCATCCAGTTCCAGCCGCAGGGAAATGTCGGTTTCCTTTGTTGTCCTGCTAATACTTGCTTCTCTTGACATCGCTTACTCCTTTTCAAATCTTACCTTCATCGAATTGGCATGCGCCGTTAGCTTTTCGCATTCCGCAAACTGTACAACATCCCTGTAAACCGGCCGAAGCGCTTCCTTTGAATAGGAAATAATGCTGGATTTCTTGATAAAATCATCAACTCCAAGCGGGGAGAAGAACTTCGCCGTCCCATTCGTAGGCAATACGTGGTTCGGTCCCGCAAAATAGTCGCCAAGCGGCTCGCAGCTGTATTCGCCGATAAAAATGGCGCCTGCATTGCGGATTTTCGTCATCACCTCAAAGGCGTTCTTTGTGACAATTTCCAGATGCTCGGAGGCAATGTCGTTTGCCGCCTCAATCGCATCCTCCATACTTTCTGCCACCAGGATATAGCC